>NZ_DCKA01000001.1:0-21266 GCF_002320215.1 Alistipes sp. UBA1686 | reverse complement strand
GAGAAAAAGCAGGAGCTTTTCGGCCAGTACGGCAAGTCTAACACCGACACGGGTTCGCCCGAGAGCCAGATCGCGTTGTTTTCGTACCGTATCAGCCACCTTACAGAACACCTCAAGAGCAACAAACACGACTTCGGAACCCAGCGCGCACTGCTGCGCCTGGTCGGTAAGCGCCGCGCGTTGCTGGAGTATCTGAAAGAGGTCGATATCGAGCGCTACCGCGCCATCGTCAAGACGCTCAACCTCCGCCGATAATCCGCGAGGGAGAAATGAGGGCAATTCCCAACGAGGGGTTGCCTTCATTTTCGTAAAGGACAACGATTCGAAAAACATTATAGGTTTAGATTTTTATGGAAGAAAAGAAGCTGTACAACGCAGTCCGCAAGATCATCACGCTGGCCGACGGACGCCAGATCGAGATCGAAACGGGCAAACTGGCCAAGCAGGCCGACGGCTCCGTGGTAGTCAAGATGGGAGACACGATGCTCCTGGGTACCGTGGTGGCCGCCAAGGACGCAAAACCCGACACCGATTTCATGCCCCTTCAGGTGGAATACAAAGAGAAGTACGCCGCCTGCGGACGTTACCCCGGAGGCTTCATGAAGCGCGAAGGCAAAGCCAACGACAGCGAAGTGCTCGTCGCGCGCCTGATCGACCGAGCCCTCCGCCCCCTGTTCCCCGCAGATTACCACGCCGAGGTTTACGTAACGGTGAACCTCATCTCGGCGGATAAGGATATCCAGCCCGACGCCCTGGCGGGCCTGGCCGCTTCGGCCGCCCTCGCCGTTTCGGACATACCCTTCGGCGGCCCCATTTCGGAGGTTCGCGTGGCACGCATCGACGGCAACTACGTCATCAACCCCAACTATTCGGAGATGGGCAAGGTCGACCTCGACATCATGGTCGGCGGTACGATCGACAACATCCTGATGGTCGAAGGCGAGATGAAGGAGGTTTCCGAGGAGGTGATGCTCGGGGCCATCAAGTTCGCACACGAGGAGATCAAGAAGCACTGCGCCGTACAGATCGAACTCGCGAAAGAACTGGGCAAGGACGTGAAACGCACCTACTGCCATGAGGTCAACGACGAACAGCTGCGCCAGACGATTATCAGCGAGCTTTACGACAAGGCTTACGCCATCGCCACGAGCGGCACGATGAAGCACGAGCGCGAGGAAAAGTTCAACGCCCTCGAGGCCGAGTTCGCAGCGCGTTACAGCGAGGAGGAACTGGCGGAGAAAGCCCCGCTGATCCACAAATATTTCCACGACGACGTGCAGAAAAAGGCCATGCGCAACATGATCCTCGACGAGGGCAAGCGCCTCGACGGCCGCAAGACCGATGAGATCCGTCCGATCTGGTGCGAGGTGGGCTACCTGCCCGCAGCCCACGGCTCGGCGATCTTCACGCGCGGTGAAACGCAGTCGCTGACCAGCGTTACGCTCGGTACGAAACTCGACGAAAAAGTCAAGGACGAAGTGCTGGTACAGGGTACCGAGCAGTTCGTGCTGCATTATAACTTCCCGCCCTTCTCGACGGGCGAGGCCAAGGCCGCACGCGGCCTGAGCCGCCGCGAGATCGGCCACGGCCACCTGGCATGGCGTGCCCTGAAACCGATGGTTCCGCTGGGTGAGGAGAACCCCTACGCCGTGCGTATCGTATCGGACATCCTCGAGTCGAACGGTTCGTCGTCGATGGCTACCGTCTGCGCCGGCACGCTGGCCCTGATGGACGCCGGTGTGAAACTCAAAAAGCCCGTCTCGGGTATCGCCATGGGGCTGATTTCCGATTCGCAGAGCGGCAAGTGGGCCGTGCTGTCGGACATCCTGGGCGACGAAGACCACCTGGGCGACATGGACTTCAAGGTGACGGGTACCAAGGACGGTATCACCGCCACGCAGATGGATATCAAGGTCGACGGCCTCTCGTACGAGGTGCTGGCCGCAGCGCTGGAGCAGGCCCGCAAGGGACGCCTGCACATCCTCGACAAGATCACCGAGTGCATCGCCGAACCGCGCGAGGACTACAAGCCTTTCGTACCGCGCATCGTACAGATCACTATCCCGCAGGATATGATCGGTGCCGTGATCGGCCCTGGCGGCAAGGTCATCCAGGACATCCAGAAGACCACGGGTACGACCATCACGATCACCGAGGTCGACAATAAGGGTATCGTGGACATCTTCGGCCAGGACAAGACCGCACTCGACGGCGCGCTGAACCGCATCAAGGCCATCGTTGCGATCCCGGAGATCGGCGAGACGTACCACGGCAAGATCCGTTCGATCGTCACCTTCGGTGCGTTCGTCGAGATCATGCCCGGCAAGGACGCCCTGCTCCACATCTCGGAAATCGACTACAAGCGCTTCGAGACCATGGAGGAGACCGGCCTGAAAGAGGGCGATGAGATCGACGTGAAGCTGATCGGTATGGATCCGAAGACCAACAAGCTCAAATTGTCGCGCAAGGTGCTGCTGCCCAAGCCCGAGGGTTATGTGGAGCGGGAGCGTCGTCCGCGTGGCGAGCGTCCCGAGCGTGGCGAACGCCACGAACGCCACGGACGTCCTGAACGCAAAGAAGAGTAAAACGACTGTTAATGTGATATTTTCGGGCGGAAAAGTACTGAAATTCCGCCTGAAATATTGCACAATTACCAAGAGTTTTCTATATTTGCGTTGTTCTGGCTGGGGAGTTGGAAGATGCAATACCGCGAATTCCGTACGAACCGGGCCGAAAGACAGATAAAAAGGCAAACATTTAAAATAAACACATTAAATTAACCGATTATGAAAAATCTAATGAAATTGAGCGTTGTGCTCGTAGCTGCCGCACTGGTATTCTCGAGCTGTAATTGCTTCAAGAAGATGGCCAAGAACCGGGATGACATCAACCTGACGGTTACCCCCGAGATTCTGACGCTGAACAACGGTATCGTTGCCGCTGACATCAATGTTACGTTCCCGGTTAAGTATTTCAACGCGAAAGCCGTTATCAAAGTAACTCCCGTGATTGTATTCGACGGTGGCGAGGTTGCCGGTGCCGCCAAATATCTCCAGGGTTCGAAAGTCGACGAGAACTACACGGTCATCGACAAGAAGAACGGAGGCAATTTCACGCAGCACGTAGAGTTCCCCTACGACCCCCGTATGGACAAGTGCGCCCTGCAGCTCCGCGCCGAGATCAAATGCCCGGGCGGCAAGTGCAAGGAATTCACGCTCGTGAACCTGAACACCGGCGCCATCCCGACCAAGGAGCAGGCTGCCGTGCTGGCCGGTAACGACGAGGCTGCCAAGGCCGCTCTGGCCAAGGAATTCGGCCTGACCGTAGCTTATGGTCTGAACACGCTCCAGAAGGATCTGAAATACTCCGACCTGATGGCCCCGATGGCAAACAACTACAAGAAGGTGACCACCGTCGTCGACAAGACCGATCTGCTCTATGCGATCAACTCTTCGGTCGTAACCAAGAAGAACGAGAAGAAAGCCAACCTCGACGCGTTCAAGGCTGACGTAGATGCCAAACTGCAGAACGACCGTGCTACGCAGAACATCGCCGTGAAGGGTTATGCTTCGCCCGATGGCCCCGTGAAATTCAACGACAAACTGTCGAAGTCACGCAGCGAGTCCGGTAAGAAAGTCGTTGCCAAGCTGCTGAAGGATTCGGGCCTGGACATCGACGCTGCCGCCTACGGTGAGGACTGGGACGGTTTCAAGGAACTGGTCGAGAAGTCGAACATCAAGGACAAGAACCTCATTCTCCAGGTGCTGAGCCTCTACAACTCGCCCGCAGAGCGTGAGAGTGAAATCAAGAACATGTCTTCGGTATTCAACGAACTGAAAGAGGAGGTTCTTCCCGAACTGCGTCGCTCGCAGATCGTGAACAGCACCGACATCCAGGGCAAGACCGACGCCGAGATCATGGCTGCGTTCCGCAACGGCCAGGAGCTGACCGTAGAGGAGTACCTCTATGCTGCCGAGACGCTGGCTAACGGTGCCGAGGAGCAGGTTGCTATCCTGACCACCGCTTCGAAGAAATACAACGACGCCCGCGTTTACAACAACCTGGGTATCGCACAGGCCAAGGCAGGCGACAAGGCTGCTGCGCTCAAATCGTTCGAGAAGGCTGCTAAGATGGATTCGTCGAGCGAAATCACCAAGAACCTCATCCTGGGCAACCTGGCCAACGGCAACACCGCCGAGGCTAAGAAGTATGCCAAGGCTGCCGATGCACAGGCCAAGGCTGCTATCGCTGCTGCCGAAGGCGACTACAAGGCTGCTGCCCAGAACCTCGACGGTTACAACGAGGCCGTGGCTCAGGTGATGAGCAACAACCTTTCTGCCGCCAAGCAGGCCATCTCCAAGGACAACTCGGCCGACGCCGACTACCTGCGTGCAGTTATCGCTGCCAAGGAGGGTGACCTGAAGACCGCAGAGGCCCAGCTGAAGAGCGCCGTTTCGAAGAACCCGAAACTGGCTCAGAAGGCTGCCAACGACATCAACCTGAAGGCGCTGAACAAATAATAGCCGTCAACCGATAAAAAGAGCCTGAACCCGGTGGTTCAGGCTCTTTTTTTGCAGGATAGCCGGTATGACGGGAAAAATTTACGGACGGGAACCGCGCGTATGAATATTTTTTCCTAATTTTGTAAAAACAGCGATTATTATGGAATACGCCAACCATCTGAACGAATATGCTCCCGCGTGGAGCGAAGCCCAGGTAGACCAGGAGGTCGCCCGCATCCGCGAAGCCGCGAAACGCAACCACAATACCGACGTGTACAAAATGTGCTACTCGGCTATCGACCTCACGACCCTGTCGTGCAACGACTCGGTGACTTCGGTCACGGAGTTTGCCCGCAAGGCTGCCGAGTTCTACCAGAAATATCCCCATATCCCCAATGTCGCTTCGATCTGTATCTACCCGGCATTCGTCGAGACCGTGGGGCTGGCTGTCGATGGCACTCCGATGCGCATTACGAGTGTGGGCGGCGGGTTTCCTGCAGCCCAGACCTTCCTCGAAGTGAAGGCCCTCGAAGTGGCGATGGCCGTGGAAAACGGCGCCGATGAAATCGACATCGTGCTCAATGTGGGGCGTATGCTTACGGGCGAATACGATGAGGCGGCGAACGAGGTCGAGGTGATCCGTTCCGAGATGGACGGCGACATCGTACTGAAAGTCATCATCGAGTCCGGGGCGTTGAAAACCCCCGACCTGATCCGCAAGGCATCGTTGCTGTCGATGTTCGCAGGTGCCGATTTCGTGAAGACCTCGACGGGCAAGATCGACGTCGCAGCGACTCCCGAGGCGGCGGTCGTCATGTGCCAGGCCATCCGCGATTACTATGCGAAGACCGGACGCAAGGTCGGATTCAAGGCTGCCGGGGGAGTCCGCACGGCCGAAGACGGCGCACTTTACTATACCATCGTTGAGGAGATTCTCGGTAAGGAGTGGCTTACGACCGACCTGTTCCGCATCGGTGCATCGTCCGCCGCAAACAATATCCTTTCGGCGATCGAGGGCAGGGAGATCAAATATTTCTGATCTTCGGAAGAGCCCAGGCCGTATACAGCAGTCCCGCAGGGCTGCTGTATTTTTTTGACGAATGAGTGAGCGATACGGCGGGGAAAATCATGCTATACGCTTTCGACTGTACGGGATGAGGTTGTTCAAATTCCTCCACACACGGCTTGCGACATCTGCGAGGCATTCCCGATGGCCAAAACCACCCCATCCCGAGGAACAATATCCCCGGCCGTCGGTGCAGCCCGGATTATTCATGCAAACGGAGGATGTACTTTGGCTGCCCGCGGCCGGGATATGTGCAGACCTCGCAGTCGCGGCCGAAAGGGACGGACTACCTATATAAATGCGGGAAACCGCCCGATACTGCATGTCCGTGTAGGGAAAGATATGGAATACGGCAGTCCGGACTCTTTGCAGGATTTCAGGTATACGGCAGGCAGCAGCCCCTGCAAGGGCTGCTGCCTGTTATGTGAATCCCGATCCGAAGTGATTTCGATCCGTTTTCCCCGGGAAAATAAATATTTTCCAGCAGATATTATCCGGTGTCAGGAATCTGTTATTTACGAAAGCCCTCCCTCGGGAGGTATTTCCCGTATGCTTTCCGGACAGGTATTACCGAATCGAATCGACCACCTCGACGGTTACCGAATCCGTCACTTCGATTTCACCCGCTACGGGTGCCGCCGGCTGGTCGGTGTCGACTGGCCCCGGGAAGGTTTGGTTTTCGATCTCGTCGCGCAATAACATCGACTGGAAGTTGTCGCGCCGGATGGCCGCAATGACGACGATGACGATCACCGCCACGGCCACGATAATACCGATGAGTTTTTTAATCATTTTTCTGTGTATCGTTTAATATCCCGATGGCACGCACCACCACGTTGTCGACGGGATAGATGTTGGCGTAGAAGCCATTGTCCTCCAGCGCCGTGTTGCGGCCGATATAAGCCCTCAGCTGGGCCTCGATCAGCTTTCGCGAGCGGGCGATGTCCCGGTAATCGGGAGCGACGCCCTTGCGTGCCGCATAGCGGATGAAATCCTCCACGAGGCCCTTGTCGCTGTCCAGCAACGCCTGGAGTTCGGGGATCGTCCTGACCTTGTTCAGAGCTTCGCGGTGACGGTCGGCATATTCGATCGTATAGCGGTAGAGGATGTTGCGCCCCGCCACCTCGACAAAATATTTCGTTACGTCGGTCGTATCGGCCGGCACGAAGACGTCGGGCATGATACCCCCGCCGCCGTAGACCACCTTCCCGCCCGGAGTCACCCGTTTGAGCGAATCCGCGAAGTGGATGCTGTCGGCCGAGAAGAACTCGTTGTTCTTATACCGGTTCCAGATGTCCTCTTCGTAACTTTCGTCGTCGCCGATCGTATAGGGTTTCTGGATCGAACGGCCCGTAGGCGTGTAGTAACGCGCCGTAGTAAGCCGCAATGCCGATCCGTCGCTGTATGGGATCTGACGCTGGACGAGTCCCTTGCCGAACGAACGGCGTCCAACAATCGTACCACGGTCGTTATCCTGCAATGCCCCGGCGAGGATCTCGCTCGACGACGCGCTGCCCTCGTCGATCAGCACCACTACGTCCATATCCTGCGCGGCGCCCGTGCCGTCGGCGTATTCGCGCAGCTGTTTGTGCTGGCGGTCTTCCGTGTAAACGATCAGCTGGTCTTTGTGCAGGAATTCGTTGGCGACCATGATGGCCTGGTCGAGGTAGCCGCCCGAGTTGCCCCTCAGGTCGAAGATAAGTTTGGTGGCGCCCTGCGCACGCAACGTGTCCAGCGATGCCTGCATCTCGTCGAAGGTCGTCCGTGCGAACTGTCCCAGCTTGATGTAACCGATGCCGTCGGCAATGCAGAACGCCGATTCTACGCTTTTGATCGGAATCTTGTCGCGAACGACGTCGACGCCCACCAGGTCGGAGATACCCTGGCGTCCCAGCCCGAGGTGTACGGTCGTGCCGCGCGGGCCGCGCAGTTTCTTCACCACGTCGCGCTGCGGGATTTTCTGCCCCGCGACGAGCGTGTCGTTGATCTCGATGATACGGTCGCCGGCCTTGATCCCGGCCTTGTCGCTTGGGCCCTGCGGGATGACGTTCAGCACGATCACCGTGTCGGTCGCCATGTTGAAGACCACGCCGATGCCGTCGAATTCGCCTTCGAGCGGTTCGTTGATCTCCTGCATCTCCGATGCCGGAATATAGACCGAGTGGGGATCGAGCTCCTTGACCAGCAGCGGGATGACGTGCTCGGCAAGCGAATCCATCGCCACCGAATCGACATATTGATTCTCGATCAGCGAAAGCGTATAGGTTAACTTGTTGGTGGGCAGTGCCATCTGGCGGAGCATGCCCTTGATCTCCGAAGTGGTGCTGTTGCGGCCCATGTACTGCCCCAGCAGCAGCCCCAACACAACACCCGCTGCCAGCAGCAGCGGGAAGAGGACGGTGTATTTCGAGTTCTTATACATTTGCGTGTCATACGCCGGCCGGCGGCCGGACTATTTTTGCGGTTTTTCCTTGTTCTTGAACGTATACGTCAGGCCGACGCTCAGCAGCGTGCGGGTCTGCACGTCGAGGTTCTGCGCCCGGTTGTAGTAAAGCTGGAAACTTAACGACGTGGAGAGGTATTTTGTTGCCTTGATGTCGATCGTATTTTCCCAGCGTACGATCGGGTGGATCGGCAGGCGGGGCTTGGTCTTGATGTCGCTGCCCTTCTCTACCCAGTCGTCATATGCAATCCGGTATTCGGAATAGTCGCTGATCTTGTTCTTCTGACCGATGTCCGTGATCCAGCCGTAGAAGGAGTAGAGCGTCGTGCGGTAGCGCAGGAAACCGGTCTTGCCGAACGTGCGGTCGAAGTCGATCTGGATCGACGAACCGCCTTCGTATTTGGACGTCTTGTCGGGGTCTTCGATACCGTAGTTGAATCCGTTCGTTTTGCGGATCAGTTCGTTCTCCGCAAAGGTGGCATTCAGGGCGATCGGCGAGATGTTGACCACGATCGGGAATTTGGCCTTGGGGCTTTTATAGGTGATACCGAGCGAGATGTCGAGGTAGCCCGGGGTCATGAATTTGCTCTTGAGGTGCTCCTCCTTTTGTTCCGTACGCGATTTGTACCCGTTGACGAACTGGCTGCGGAAATTCAGGATCGAACCGTACGACCAGTTGTCGGACATCTTGAACGACGGGGCGACGGAAATCACGAATTCGTCCTGGTTTTTGAACCAGATACCCTCGCTGTCGGTGTATTCGTTGCCTTCGTCATCTTTCTGGGTCGTTTCGACCTTCATGCGGTTGTAGCCGAGCTTGGCATTGAACTTGGTTTCGAGCGTGAAGAGGTTCTTCGTGAAGAGGTGGCGCAGCCCGAAAACCGCCGTCAGGGCAATGGAGTTGTCACCGCCCGAGACCGAGATCCACGGGTCGTTGTACGACGTGAGTGAACCCTGTATGCCTCCGCTGAATTCGAGGTAGTTGCGCTCCTTGCGGATTGCGGCGCGCTCGGCCTTGTAACGGGCCAGGCTGAAATAGTCCACATCGACGGAGGTGGATTTCAGTTTGTCCTGGAAGGTCACTTTGTCCTCTTTGGCATCGACTTCGTCGATGGATATTTGTGCGAACGCGGGGTTGCCGGCCAAAAGGGCGGGAATGAGCCCGAAAAGCAGGTAAAAATATTTCATAGTGAAGCGATTATAATTGCAAATTCAATATGCAAATTTATGAAATTATTTACAAAATCCTTAACTTTGTCTTAAGTTAATACAGAGACAATCATATGAAATATATCGGAGCACACGTAAGTGCTGCGGGAGGTGTGGAAAACGCGCCCGCCAATGCACACGGGATCGGGGCCACGGGCTTCGCCCTTTTCACGAAGAACCAGCGCCAGTGGGTGGCCGCGCCGCTCACCGCAGCGCAGATCGACGCCTTCCGCACGGCCTGCGACCAATACGGGTATACACCCGCGCAGATCCTGCCCCACGACTCGTACCTGATTAACCTCGGGCATCCCGAACGGGAGGCTCTGGAGAAGTCGCGCGCAGCCTTCCTCGACGAGATGCAGCGCTGCGAAGCGCTGGGGCTCGACCGGCTGAACTTCCACCCCGGCAGCCACCTGCAAAAGATTTCGCCCGAACGGTCGCTCGACCTGATCGCCGAGTCGATCAATATCGCGCTGGACAAGACCCGCGGCGTGACGGCCGTGATCGAAAACACGGCCGGACAGGGTTCGAACCTCGGGTTTGCCTTCGAACACCTGGCCTACCTGATCGAGCGGGTCGAAGACAAATCGCGCGTGGGGGTCTGCATCGACACCTGCCATGCCTTTGCCGCCGGATACGACCTGCGGACGGCGGAGGCCTGCGACAAAACCTTTGCGGAGCTGGAACGCGTGGTCGGGTTCGAATACCTGAAAGGCATGCACCTGAACGACGCCATGAAAATCCTGGGCAGCCATGTCGACCGCCACACGCCGCTGGGCGAGGGGATGATCGGCATGGAATGTTTCCGCTATATCATGCAGGACGCGCGTTTCGACGGCATTCCGCTGATCCTTGAAACCCCCGACGAGCAGCGCTGGCCGGAGGAGATCGCCCTGCTCAAGTCATTGGCCGAAGAATAGGAAACCATTGCCTCCGCAGACTCCGGCAGCCGGACAGGCGGACTGCTGAGGAAAATTGCAGCCTACATGCGCCGTCGTCGAATCGTTGCCTCATATGTCTAATTGCGGGTAATCGCGGCCGGGAGATTCCGGCGTAATACGAAAAAAGAGGGTTTCTGACCCTCTTTCCCGTTTGCCTGCACGGCCTACCCCAATTCGTCGAGGCATTTGAGGATCAGTGCCGCGCTTCCGCGGATCTCCTCCTCCGAGATCGTCAGCGGCGGCGAGATGCGGAACGCCGTGTCACAGAACAGAAACCAGTCGCTCAGGATCCCCGCCTGCTTGAACAGTTCCATGATGCGGTAGAGTTTCTGCGGTTCGCCCAATTCGACCGCCAGCAACAGTCCGCTGCGGCGGATTTCACGCACGGCGGGATGGTTGCCGAGCAGTTGTGCGTAGAGTGTGCCCTTCGCCTCGACCCCTTCGACGACCTTGTTGTCAAGCAGGTAATTCAATGCCGCGAGCCCGGCTGCGCAGCATACCGGATGTCCGCCGAAGGTGGTGATATGCCCCAGCACGGGATTCTCCTGCAGGGTTTGCATAATCTCCGGCCTCGAGACGAACGCCCCCAGCGGCATGCCGCCCCCGAATGCCTTGGCCAGGCACACGATGTCGGGCGTAACGCCGTATTTGAGCATGGCGAACAGTGCTCCCGTGCGCCCCATGCCGGTCTGTATCTCGTCGAATACGAGCAGTGCCCCGACTTCGTCGCAACGGCGCCGCAGCGCCTCCAGATAGCCCGGGACAGGCGGGCGGACGCCCGCTTCGCCCTGCACGGGTTCTGCAAGGACGCATGCCGTGCGGCGCGTGATGCGCTCTAACTCCCCGAAATCGTTGAATTCGATTGCCTGCACGTCGGGCAGCAGGGGCCGGAAAGCTCCTTTCCACTCCTCGCCTTCGGGAGCCCCCATCATGCTCATCGACCCGTGGGTCGACCCGTGGTAGGCACGCCGCATGGAGACCAGCTCCGTGCGTCCGGTATAGCGTTTGGCCAGCTTGAGCGCCCCTTCGACCGCTTCGGCGCCCGAATTGACGAAATAGAGACTCGACAACCCGCCCGGAAGCAGCGACGCCACCTTTGCGGCATACTCCACCTGCGGCGTTTCGACCAGCTCGCCGTAGACCATGACGTGCATGTAACGCGCGGCCTGTTCCTGTACGGCCTTCACGACGGCAGGATTGCAGTGCCCGACGTTGCTCACCGATACTCCGGCGACCAGGTCGTAATAGCGTTTTCCTTCGGGCGTATAGAAGAACGACCCTTCGGCGCGCGCCACCTCGACCAGCATCGGGGACGGCGAGGTCTGGCCGACATGGGCCAGGAATTGTTTTCTGAGTATGGTATTCATGGTAGGTTTCCGAATTTGCGGGCGAGAATTCCCTTGGCGTCCTTCACGCTGGACATCATCCAGCGGTAGAGCACTTCGGCCTGCCGCGCCTCGTCCATGCGCCAGTTGCCGACCGTGAGCCGTACCCGTTCCGAGAGCATGTAGATCAGGATTGCAGCCGATGCCGAAACATTCAGGCTTTCGACCATGCCGCACATCGGGATGCGCAGGAATTCGTCGGCCCCGGCGATGACCTCGTCCGATATTCCGGCGTGCTCGGTGCCGAAGACCAGTGCGAACGGCCCGCGCGTGACGTCGAAAGTCTCGGGCGTCACATCCTCGCGGTGGGGTGTCGTCGCCACGATGCGGTACCCGTCCCGGCGCAGTGCGGCGAGCGCTTCGGCGGTAGTGGGATGGCGCCGCACGTCAACCCATTGGTCGGTGCCGCGGGCGATATCGGGATTGGGGTCGAATCTGCAGAGTGTCTCGACGGTGTGCATCTCCTGTATGCCGAAGGCTTCGCAATGGCGGATCAGCGCCGCTGCATTCTGCCCGTGGTACATGTTTTCGGCCATAACGGTCATGTAGCGTGTACGCATGGCGACCGTGCGGCGAAGTACCTCATTGCGTTCGGGGGTCATGAATTCCGCAAGGCAGGCCGTACGCGCGTCATACCAGGCGGTGTCCCTATTTGCGGTATTTTTCATCTTCATCGAGGATTTTCAGGTAACTCTCGTAGCGGGCATAGGCGATTTTCCCCTCCCTGACCGCTTCGACCACGGCGCACCCCGGCTCGTGGGTGTGGGTGCAGTTGTAGAAGCGGCAATCGGGTGCGGCGCGCATCATCTCCGGGAAATAGTGCCACAGCTCCGCATCGTCGATGTCGATCAGTCCGAACCCCTTGATGCCGGGCGTGTCGATCACCGCCCCACCCCCGGCCAGCGGGTACATCGTCGAGAAGGTCGTGGTATGACGCCCTTTATGATGGCTGTCGGAGATCTCCCCCGTACGGATGTCGAGCGACGGGTCGATGGCATGTATGAGCGTCGATTTTCCGACGCCCGAATTCCCCGACAACAGCGTCACGCGGCCTTCGAGCAGTTCGCAGACCGCTTCGACGCCGACACCTTCCGTGGCCGAAACCTCCAGCACGCGGTATCCTGCACCTTCGTATACGGCGCGGAAGTCCGCCATGGCGGACGGATCCTGCAGATCGGCTTTCGAAAGTGCGATCGTGACGGGCACCTTGTAAGCCTCGCAGGTCACCAGGAAACGGTCTACGAACTCCGTAGCCGTTTCCGGTGCTCGCAATGTCGCCAGCAACAGGGCCTGGTCGATGTTCGCGGCAATGATATGGGACTCCTTCGAAAGGTTCGAAGCCCGACGGATCACGTAGTTGCGGCGGGGACAGATGTCGCAGATGACGTAGTCGCCCCCGTCGTCGGACTCGCACGTGACCTCGTCGCCCACCACCACCGGGTTGGTCGACCGGATGCCTTTCAGACGCAGGCGCCCGCGGATGCGGCAGCGGACGGCCTCCCCGTCGTGCAGCACCTCGTACCAACTCCCTGTGGCGCGTATCACCACGCCTGTGAACCGTTTTCCCATCGGCTATTCTTCGTCCTGCTCCCGTGCTTGTTGCGGCACCTGTTCGCCGACCCATTCCAGGAACGGGAAAATACGCTCGGAGAGGCGCATGACGGGTTTGTAACTTTTTGATTTCTCGATCGTACGGGCCCCGATCAGGGTGTAGTCCTCGTTCAGCGTGTCGAACGCCGAAAACAGGACGCTCAGCAGCAGCATGTATTTCAAAACGGATACGGCGATGCCCAGTACGATATCGGCTATCCCGAACCCGGCAAAGTGGCACAATTTGCGTACCAGCCGTCCGGCGATGGCCACCAGCAGGACGACCGCCAGGAGCACCACGACGAAACCTCCGGCAGCTGAAATCGTCTCGTCAAGCTTGAGCCAGGCGCCGACTTCGGCACCGTAACGTGAAGCAACCCAGATGCCTGCGATGATTCCGGCCAACGAACATACCTGCATGACAAATCCTTGGCGCCAACCGTTCCAGACGGCTAACACCAGCATGAGGCAGACGATCAAATCGATAGTGTTCACAAATAGCTGTACCTTATTTTGTTTCGGTCGTAAATATACGATAAATTACCGAAAATGCCCAAAAAAAGAACCCTTCGGACGATAAGGCCGGGATATATAAATATAGGTATATCCCTTTTAGCGAATTACATCGCGCAGGCTCACACTCAGCGCATTACAAATGATACACATCGTTTTGACCGTAAGGTTCGTACGTCCCGCTTCGATACGGCTCAAATTGGATCTTTCCATGTCGCAACGGTATGCAAGTTCCTGTACCGTTAGACGTCGCTCCTTCCTCAACTCTCTGATCCTGGAAGAGATATAGGATATCTCCTCCTCGTAAACAACTCCCATTTCAAAAATTTGGATAAAAATTTTGTTGTGCAAATTTTTATATATATATTTGCACCATGCGTATCATATATGATACCAGCAACTATGGTGTCATAACTGGAAAATTTAATGCGTCAACTAATTATAAAGAATGCGTCACTTAATACAAATAACGTGTTTGATGGTCTGAAAAGTCTATGAAATACTACAAAAAGGCAGACTCCGCGAATGAGAAATAGCAAGCGTCACTCTATTGATAAAACTAAATGCGTCAACACTAAAAAACAATTCCATTTCAATTCTTCATTACTATGAAAAAAAACTTATTCAGAAAATTTCTTGCACTGTTCCTCACGGGAACATTGTTAGCCGGTGTCGGTTGTAAGGACTACGACGACGATATCGACAAACTTAACGACCGCCTCGACGAGTTGACCACTGGTAAAATTGCGACTCTGGAGTCACAGCTCGGTTCGTTGCAGACAGCCGTCGATAACCTGAAGAGTGCCGATGATGCTCTCGGAAAACGGATCGACGAGCTCAAGAGCGACGCTGACGCCAATGCCAAGGATATCGAAGCTTTGGAGAAGGCGCAGGATCAGCTCCAGAAGGACATCGACGCCATCGAAAAAGACCTTGCGGACAATTATGTAACTAAGAGCTATCTGAACACGACGCTCTCTTCGTATGCAACTACCAAATATGTGGGTGACGCCGTAGCGGCTGTTACGAACAATCTTGGTAAATTCACGACGGAGAAGGCTATTCAGGATGCCATCAACGCAGCAAAGGACGCAGCTATCGCGGCTGCCGGCGACGCTTGCAAGGATGCATTCCAGACGTCGTTCAATGCTGCCGTCGCTTCGGCCAACCTCGTCAATGAGACCAAGTTGACCCAGGCGATCAACGACTACGACACCAAGATCAAGCAATACCTCGAGGATGCCATTACGAAAGAGGACGGTTTCATCAACAAGGCCATTGCCGAGGCTGTCAGCGATGCTGTCGCAGACCTGCAGGCTATGATCTCCGGTCGTCTGACCAGCGTGCTGCTGATCCCCGACCTGTATGTCAACGGCATCGAAACCATCGAGCTGAAATCGCTGTCGTACGAGGCATGGAAGGTAACCTCGACCGCATCGACAGAGACCGTGGCACAGGGTACGACGACTTCGACGACTGCTGCTTCGGCTACTTCGGTACGCTACAACGTAAGCCCCTCGGTCGTTACGAAAGAGGACATCAAGGATCCCTGTTTCGTGTTCGAGAAGGCTGAAGTTCGCACGCGCGCTGCTGTCAGCGAGCAACTGCTGAACGTCGCTTCGTGGGATATCGCAGGCGGTGTGCTGACCGTAGACGTGAAGAAGACGGCAGGTACCGCTCTTACGCTGGATGCAAAACACATCTACACGGCTGCCCTGAAAGTGCCCCTCGCAGACAAATACCTCGGCGAAGGCGAAGTAGGCACTGCCGTATATTCGGACTATGTTGCGCTGACCGAAACGGCTATCGAGCCGAAAATCGCCGCCCTGATCGACCTGAACTCGGACAAGAGCGAGGACGGTGAATTCGAGTGCGATGAAGCAGCGGATCACTATCACTTCTCGGCTGATTATGAGGCTGCACAGGCTGCCGATCCTTCGTTCACCGAAGCATACAACAAGCCGATCGACCTGCTGTCGATGGTTACCGGTTGCTATATCGACGATGATGAAGCCAAGGAGATCACCAAGGAAGCGCTCAAGGCTGCCGGCCTCGAGTTCCGCTTCGTACTGCCGACCAAGCCTTACAAGGTAGGTGACAACGATACCGACCAGCAGAAATTCGCCAGCGTAGCCAATACGGACGGCGCGTGGACGCTGACCTCGAAACTGCCCGACGGCACGACCAACAACCAGGCTGCTATCGACAAGACGCCGATCGTACGTGTCGAGCTGGTTGACGTGAACAACAAGAACGCCGTCGTTGACGTTCGTTATTTCAAGGTACAGTGGCTGAAGGAGAAGATCGCTCCGGTTGACCTGAAGGTTCTCAAGACGTTCGACTACACGTTGACTTGCGATGCCTTCAAGGGTTCGTTCACTTGGGAAGAGATGGTTACCAAGGTACTCGGCAAACTCGGTGAGAACGGTCTGTCGCAGGCTGAGTTCATCGCAACCTATGCTGCTCCCGAAATCGCCGCTACCGACCATACCGTAGGTACCGTGGCCCAGGCCGCTGCTGACGGTGTCGAGCTGCTTTACAACTTCGACGCTACTGCTGCCGAGTCCGCTGCCGCCTTCACCTGGACGCTGACGCCCGAGCAGATCGGCAACGTGATCGCCGACCTGATTGCTGGCAAGGAAGTGAAGAAGGTTGTCAATGTGACGATCCCTGCACAGAACGTATACCAGGGCAAACTGACCTTCTCGTTCGTTGTGAACATCAAGAAGCCGACCCTGCCTTCGATCTACGGTTACGACTCTTCGTTCTGGCACTCCGATTACACGCTGGCTTATGTTTACCCGATCCAGTACAATACGCCCGGTGCATATGCGACCTGCGCATACCGCTATGAACTCGACCGTCTGTTCGCCGACAGCAAGCCCGTCACGAACCTGCTGCCCTGCGGCAAATGGGATATCCAGTTCGCCAAGAAGCAGCCTGCTACGGGTTACGCTCCTGCACTGACGGGTGCCGAACCTGCCGGTGAAACCGACGTGACGGGTTATACGCTGAAGAAGGGTGTTATGGATGCCGTCAAGCTCAACTACAACGGTATGGGTGACAACTGGTATGCTCCCGCAACCACGAACCCGGGTGCCGTCAATACCGCCGCCGCTGCCGACATCACCGTACAGGTGCTCAATAACGAAGCCGGTATCGGGATCCTGAAGCAGCAGGCAACGCTCAAGGTATGGGCTGCGATCAACCCCTATAACCACATCGAGCTGACGGATTTCAACGTATATTTCGTCGAGCCTCTGAAGATCAACACCGAGCTGACCGACGCCTACTTCGTAGACCAGATCATCAGCGGTTCCGAGGTTGACTGCTCGAAGGCCTTCACCATGACCGACTTCAAGGACTACATCGTGGCTGAGGTGACGACCGGTACGGACGAGAAGGAGAAATATGCTTCTGACCTCTATGCTTACTATGCAGTGAATGCTCCCGCATGGGATCTGGCCAATGCCAAGACCAACCTGAAGAAGGATGGCAGCGGCAACTACGTAGTGGACGGGACGATCACGGCACAGACCGCCACGATCAAGGCTGAAGACCGTTTCGGTGTGAACTGCATCACCAAGGATGGCTCGAAGCTCGTCTTCAAGAACATCAACGGCGTGAAGGTAGAGAAGACCGTGAAGCTCTTCATCCCGGTTACCGTTAGCCACAAGTGGGGCACGATGACCGCCAACGTGACGATCGAGCTGCACCCCGAAGAGCCTGCTAACTAATTCTGATCCTTTCCGCGGAATCCGGCGCTGCCTCGCAGCAGCGCCGGGAACCCGGAAATACTCCCAAGGCAGGAGTCGCACATCCCCAAAGTTTTTTGGTAACAACAACTCCCACTTTCAAGTAAAACTCCTGCCTGCGGCAGACCGAAGAGGCGCGGTCTGCCGCTTTTTTTATGCCCGGAAGTTTCCCTGCGTTCTCTCGATCCGCATTGTGGGTTCGTTATCCTGGAGCCCGGTTTTTTCGGGGGGGGGTGTACGGCTCCCGTTTCTTGTGTGGTTCGCGGTTCTCGCGCGGATTGCGGCTTTCGGGCGATCGCTAGGCTGCAGGCACGGAATGCCCGGGCATCTTATGGAATATCCGTCGTTGCATCGGGCAGCGGCGGATATTCCTGCCTTTTACGGGCGGTTGTTTGGCCCATCTGGAGACTGATGGACGAAAAACAGCCGGGATCCTCGGATCCCGGCTGTTTCGCTATTCGGTTGGTGTGTCGTAAATTTTTCTTTCGCCCGTTATTTCGCCTTTGCGGCCTTTGCCGCCACAGCCTTGTCCAGTTCGATGATGAAATCCGAGAGGACGTTCATGTAGTTGATGAAAGCGTCGTAGGCCGAATCGTAGGGGTTGAAATAGGAGTGTACGTCACCGTCCGAGAGCCATTTGGTAGCCATGTAGTAGAAATGGTCGGAGGTCTGCATGAAACTCCACACATAGTCGAAGTCGGGGCTTTTCAGTGCCGCGATCTTCTCCTTCTGGGCGTAAAGCTTCGAGAACGCTTCGTTCTGCAACTCGTTGCCGAGCCATGCCGTCACGTCGCGCTCCTCATCGGCCCACGACATCACGTGCGGACAGTGGAGTACCGCTACGGGCTGGTGTTTCTTGGCAGCTTCGGTGACGGTCGCGAACTCAAGGCCGTTTTTCTTGGCGAGGATCGCCTTTGGCAGCGCGCGCATGAACTCGAAGATTCCCGTGTCGGCGGTCTGGTGTTCGCCGAAAGTTTCATAGTCCATGAAGAGGTTGATGACCTCGCCCGGAGTCTCGTCCGAAGCGAGCCATTTCACATATTTGTCCGCCGTCAGCGGCCATTCGTTCCAACTGCGGTTCGAGAAGCGGAAGGCGATGTCGTCCGAGAGTTTGTAGTTGCGCAGCAGCAGGCGCAGCTTCTGGTTGACGGCGTTGGCGTATACATAGTTGGGCGATTTCCAGCCCAGCACGTGTTTGGCGCCTTCAGCCAGCATCGTACGGAAGCCCATTTCGGCCACGGCGGCGCCGATGTCGTCGGAGTAGATCAGCTCCGTATTGCGGAAGGCGGTCGGTTTCACCCCGAATTCCTTTTTTATGAGCGCCGTATGGAGCTTTACCTGTTCGGTGAAATCCTCCTTCGACGCCAGCGATGCCAACGAGTGGGAGTAGGTTTCGGCAAGGAATTCAATGCAGCCCGTGGCGGCCAGTTCCTTGAACGATTCGAGGACTTCGGGTGCATAGGCACGGAACTGTTCGATAGCGATGCCCGTGATCGAGAATGAGCAGCGGAACTTACCCTTGTTTTCCCGGATGAGCTTCAGCAACAGGGCGTTCATCGGCAGGTAGCATTGCCGGGCGACTTTCTGCATGATGGAGCGGTTCAGCAGGTCGTCCAGATAGTTGTGATCCTTGCCCATGTTGAAGAAGCGGTACTTCTTCAGTCGCCAGGGCTGGTGTACCTGAAAATATAAGCAGACGGTTTTCATAGGGTAGCTATTTTATTGTTTTTTATTCTCTTCTATCGCCGCTTCGTATACGGCTTTGATTTTGGCTGCGGCATCGTTCCATTTCAGGTTCGTGACCTCTTCCAGGCCTTTCGAGGCGAACATCCCCGCAAGCGCCGGGTACTGGATCAGCCCGTAGATGGCATCGGCCAGGGCATCGACATCCCAATAGTCGACCTTCACGGCATAGTCGAGCACTTCGGCCACGCCGCTCTGCTTGGAGATGATCACCGGGACGTTCGAACGCATTGCCTCGAGGGGCGATATGCCGAACGGCTCCGAGACCGACGGCATGACGTATACATCCGACAACTGGAACATCTTGTGTACGTCCTCGCCGCGCAGGAATCCGGTGAAGTGGAACCTGTCGGCAATGCCCAGCCGCGCCACGCGGCGGATGACGTGGTTCATCATGTCGCCCGAGCCGGCCATTACGAAACGTACGTTGGGGACTTTCTTCAGCACCTTGGCCGCGGCCTCGACGAAATAGTCGGGGCCTTTCTGGTAGGTGATACGCCCCAGGAACGTGACGATCTTGTCGTCCACGCCCCGTTCGGGCATTTTGCACTGGCCTGCGGCGAACCGCACGGCATTGTGTACCGTCACGACCTTGTCGGCCGGGACGCCGTAGCGGTTGATGACGATGTTGCGCGTGAGGTTCGAAACGGCGATCACCCGGTCTGCGGCGTGCATGCCTGCACGTTCGATGGCGTAGACCTGCGTGTTGACGTTCTCGCCGCTGCGGTCGTATTCCGTGGCGTGCATATGCACGACCAGCGGCTTGCCCGATACGCGCTTGGCGGCGATGCCGGCGTAGTAGGTGAGCCAGTCGTGGGCGTGGATCACGTCGAACTGCCCTTCGAGGTCTTTGGCCACCTGCGCCGCGACTACGGCATAGCGGGCGACCTCCTCCATAAGGTTGGCGCCGTACTTGCCCGAGAAGGTATAGCGTTGTTTCCAGGCATCGGTCGTCGACCAGACTTTCTGTCCGGATTTGACGTAGCGCTCCTGGTACTGTTCGTACTCTTCGGGGGAGATGTAAGGTACCATGTTCGAGTCGATGTGGATGAACGACATCTTCTCGAGAATATCGTCCGCGCCGCTTCCCGTAGATCCGTAAAGCGCCTCCACGTCACTGGCATTCAGGACGTGCGTGAATCGCTGATCCTCGTCGCCGTAGGCATGGGGTACTACGAATGTTACGTCGACATCGTTGCGTGCCAGCCCGCGGGTCATCCCGTAACATGCCGTTCCCAAACCACCCGCGATGTGGGGCGGGAACTCCCAACCGAACATTAAAACTCTCATAACTATATCCTTGTTTTGCAATTTTTACCTTTCCTCTCACAGGAACGTCCCGGCTCACGGCCACAAGCCGCGGTTGCAAGTCCGGACGCCCCGGAATCCCGCCTTGGCAGGATTTTCCTCCCCTCACAACTTGTTATTTCCCAGCCTTTATCTTTTTTGTCGCGGCCTTTGTCGCAGCCGGCTTTTTTCCTGTCGGTTTCTTCTCCGCACTCTTTTTCGCTGCGGGTTTCTTTTCTGCGGTCTCTTTTGCGATGGCCGTCTTTGCCGCAGTTTTCTTTGGCGTATTGTCCGTTGCGGTTTTCTTTACCGCAGCTTTTTTGGCAGTGCTTTTCGCCACGGGCTTCACCGTCTTCGCGGCTTCCCCCGCAGTTTTGCTTTCCCAGGCCTCCTCCTTCGTACGTTCGCGGATCATGCTGTGGATATTGAGCACGGCCCCGACGCTCCACGCCTGCGAGATAGCCCCGCGCGATGCGTAGGGCGGGTCGGCATCGTAAAGCTCGCAAATAGACCCGATACCGTAGCTCTGGATGTCTTCGTCGAAATTGGCGAGTATCTCCCGGGCTTGCGGCAGGAATGCGTCCCCGTCGATATCGAAACATGCCTTGACGTAGAATTGCAGCAGCCAGGGCCATGCCGAACCGTTCTTGCCCGCGAAATCGCGCTCTGCGGGAGAACCTCCTTCCTGCGAACCTTTGTAGAGCAGGTTGCGGGGCGAGAGTGTCCGCAGCCCCTTGGGGATGAGCAGGTGCTGGCGTACGGTGCGGATCACCTCCAGTTGCAGCTCTTCGTCGAGCATCTTGTAATCCAGCCCGCAGGCGACGATCATGTT
>NZ_DCKA01000012.1:52630-64834 GCF_002320215.1 Alistipes sp. UBA1686 | reverse complement strand
CGCCATCATCGAGGCGGCCATGAATGTCCGTGCGCAGGGCATCCCCGTGCACGTCGAGATCATGGTTCCGCTCGTGGGCAACCACAAGGAGCTGCGCTACCAGAAAGGCATCATCGACTCGACGGCCGAACAGGTATTCTCGGAGCGCAACGACAAGATCGACTACATGGTCGGCACGATGATCGAGGTTCCCCGCGCAGCCGTGACCGCCCACCAAATTGCCGAGGTCGCCGAGTTCTTCTCGTTCGGCACCAACGACCTGACGCAGATGACGCTGGGCTTCTCGCGCGACGACATCGGCAAGTTCCTGCCGATCTACCTCGACAAGGGCATCCTGAAGAACGACCCGTTCCAGATCCTCGACCAGAACGGCGTGGGACAGCTGATCCGCGAGGCCGTATTCAAGGGCCGCGGCAAGCGCCCGATGCTCAAGTGCGGCATCTGCGGCGAGCACGGCGGCGAACCTTCGTCGGTCGAATTCTGCCACTACGCGGGCCTGAACTACGTGAGCTGCTCGCCGTTCCGCGTGCCCATCGCACGCCTGGCGGCCGCCCACGCAGCCCTCAAGGAGAAATAAGCCTTCACCCGGCAACCGCCGGAACACCCATACCAGCGAAAGCCTGCGGCGTGCATGCCGCGGGCTTTCGTTTTTAGCGACAAAAAAGTCCGGTTCGTTGAAAAATTTTTGCCGTGGCGGATAAGTTTTGTATATTTGTTCTGGCAAACAGTATTATTCGCAACTTTTGTTAAATTAAAGCAACAGACATGAAAAAGATTTTTCTTACGGTGATCGTCGTGCTTTTAGCAGTAACGACGGTTTCGGCACAGTACAAGGGCGACTGGGGAGTTGGCCCCAAAATCGGGGTATACACGAATGCGGGTGCCGACGGAGCCATCTTCGGTATCGGTGCGGCCGGACAGTACAGCATCACCGACAACTGGCGTGTAGCTCCCAGTATCCTGGCCCTTTGCAAGACGGATTGCTCGGTGGATATCAGCGCCGACGTACAATACCTGTTCAACATCGCCCCCGACTGGCATATCTATCCGCTGGCAGGTATCAGCGCCAACGACATCGGCGACTGGTCGTGCGGTATCAACCTCGGCGGCGGCGCGGACTTCTCGATCACCCGCAACTGGGACGTTTCGGCCGGCTTCAAATGGATGATCCAGACCGCCAAGGATTATGTACCCGGCTTTGTGAAGCGCAGGAACCCCATCGTTATCAATATCGGCGCGACGTACAGGTTCTAAGCCCCATCCCGAGAGGAAACAAAATCCCGGCACTTATTCGTAAGTGCCGGGATTTTTCATGTCCGCAGCCCCGATCCCGGCTATCCCGTGCCGGCTGAATAGCTTCCGCCGGATACAGGAAGCGACGGCGGAAGTTGCAAAAGTGTGATCCGCAAAATCCGAAAAACACATATCACGGCACGAGTGTTGTACGTCGTTCAGGCGACAAGGCAGCGCATCGGAGAGGTCGTCCCCAGCCGGGATGGGATCCTGTGACTAATTGACAACCACTTGATTATTCATATAAAATTAAACTAAAAGCCATGAAAAAAATTCTTCTGATCGCAACCGCGGCATTGTTTGCCTGGACGGCGTCCGCCCAGGACAACAACTACCGCAACACCCGTGACAACAACCGCAATGCGGCCCAGGCAGGCAATTACCGCAGCACGCCGGACAATTACCGCAGCGCCGTGGGCCCGCGCGTGAACTTCTATACCAATACGGGCGACGCATCCGTCGGGATCGGTGCTTACTACCGGTACAGTTTCGATTCCCACTGGCGTATCGAACCGTCGATCTATGTCCTGACGGAAAAGGACAGTTCGGTCGACATCAATTTCGACGCCCACTACGTATTCCGCATCGCCGACTGGTGGGGCGTCTATCCCCAGGTGGGCGTTGTCGCCAATGACATCAAGGACTGGGCATTCGGCATGAGCGTCGGCGGTGGTTTCGACTTCAACGTCGCGCGCCGCTGGAACATCTCCGCAGGTCTGAAATACGAGCCCATGTTCGACAGCGGCCGCAGCAATCCGCTCGTCGTCTTCGTAGGCGCAGCATACAGGTTCTGACAAGAGCAGTTCCCGACGTAGAAGGGTCTGCCTGACAAGTCCGTTATTTACGATTTCACCCCCGCCAGAGCAATCTCGGCAGGGGTGAATTGTTTTGAGGAACTTGTCAGGCAGCCTTTCCCGTTTCGTCATGCGGCAAAACCGCCGGCTCCCCGGGGCTGTGCCGCTGCGAGGCAGCAGCCGGGACGAACGTCCCGTTTGCCATGGCAAGGCCGGAACAGCTTTCCCGCCGGACGCAACCTGCTGCACAGGCGACAGGCCGATCCCGCGGACGCATGGCCCCGGCATACGGGTTATTTGGTCTTATACGCGCAGCGGTATTTGCCCTTTGCCAGGTTCATCAGCTTTCCTTTCAGCAGGTTGCGGCGCAGGGGCGAAATCCGGTCGGTGAAGACGATGCCCTCGATGTGGTCGTATTCGTGCTGGATGACCCAGGCCTTCAGCCCGTGGAACTCCTCGTCGTGCTCGACGAAATCCTCGTCCATATAACGCATCCGGATCGCCAGCGAGCGGGGCACGTCGGCATGGATGCCGGGGAACGAGAGGCATCCCTCGTTGTAGGTCTTCTTTTCCTCCGACAAGGCATAGATCTCGGGGTTGATAAAGGCGCGCTTGTAGTCGGCGCACTCCGGGTCGTCCTCGCCCCAGGGTGTACAATCGACGATAAAAAGGCGGATATTCTTGCCGATCTGCGGTGCTGCCAGTCCGACGCCCTCGGCTTCGCCGAGCGTCAGGAACATATCTTCCACGAGTTTCTTCACCTCGGGATAATCGGGCGTGATCCGCTCGCAGGGCTTGCGCAGCACGTCCGAACCATAAATTACTATCGGATAAATCATTTGTTAAACTCCATATAACTCTGTAAAATAATCGTGGCCGAGATCTTGTCCACCAGCGCCTTGTCCCGGCGCGCCATCTTGCCGATACCGCTTTCGAGCATCGTGCGGTGCGCCATCACCGAGGTGAAACGCTCGTCGTGGAAGACGACCTCCTTGTCGGGCCAGGCCTTCCGCAGGCGCACGGCCAGCGGCTCGATGAAACGCCACGTTTCCGAAGGCGTGCCGTCCATGCGCGAGGGCTTTCCCACCACGATGGTACTAACGTCCTCCGAGGCGAAATATTTTGCCAGCCACGCCTCAAGTCCCTTCGTATCGACCGTATCGAGCCCCCCGGCGATCAGACGCAGCGGATCGCTCACGGCAATCCCCGTGCGCTTCGTCCCGTAGTCTATGGCAAGTATCCGTCCCACGCACTAAAGGTTCGGGCCGGATTCGCCGCCCATATAACAGTAGTTCCTCAGCAGCCAGCCGGCCAGCATTCCGGCCGCCAGGCAAAGCAGCAGCGCCCACCAGGGGAAACGCCGTTTTTCACCCTCGACGATGCTGTCGGAATCGAAAATATTGAACCGGCCCATAATCGCCCCGCTACAGGTTCATTTTCCGGAACAGCTTGCGGTACGAGCACTCCTCTTCGACGAGCGAAGGCAGCGACTCGATCATGACGCGCTCCTGCTCCATCGTATCGCGGTGGCGCACCGTCACGGTGCCGTCCTCGAGCGTCTGCCCGTCGACGGTCACGCAGAACGGCGTACCGATGGCATCCTGGCGGCGGTAGCGCTTGCCGACGGAATCCTTCTCGTCGTAAACGACGTTGTAATCGTATTTGAGGTCGTCGACGATCCGCTGCGCCACCTCGGGCATGCCGTCTTTCTTCACCAGCGGCAGCACGGCCACCTTCACGGGCGCCAGCGCAGCCGGCAAACGGAGCACGACGCGCGAATCGCCGCCATCGAGCTGCTCCTCGGTGTAAGCCGCCGACATTACCTGCAGGAACATGCGGTCGACACCGATCGAGGTCTCGACGACATAGGGTACGTAGCTCTCGCCTGTTTCCGGGTCGAAATACTGGATCTTCTTGCCCGAGAATTTCTGGTGGTTGCCCAGGTCGAAATCCGTACGCGAATGGATGCCCTCGACCTCCTTGAAACCGAACGGGAAGTTGTATTCGATGTCGGTCGCGGCATTGGCATAGTGCGCCAGTTTGTCGTGGTCGTGGAAACGGTAGCGGTCGTCGCCGAAGCCCAGTGCACGGTGCCAGGCCATACGGGTCTCCTTCCACTGCTGCCACCACTTCATCTCCTCGCCGGGACGTACGAAGAACTGCATCTCCATCTGCTCGAATTCGCGCATGCGGAAGATGAACTGGCGGGCCACGATCTCGTTGCGGAACGCCTTTCCGATCTGCGCGATTCCGAACGGCAGTTTCATGCGGCCGGTCTTCTGCACGTTCAGGAAATTGACGAAGATACCCTGTGCCGTCTCGGGACGCAGGTAGATCGTATTGGCACCCTCGGACGTCGAGCCCATCTGGGTCGAGAACATCAGGTTGAACTGGCGCACCTCCGTCCAGTTGCGCGTACCCGAAATCGGGCACACGATCTCGCAGTCGACGATGATCTGACGCAGTTCATTCAGGTCATTGGCGTTCTGGGCGGCCACGAAACGCTTGTGCACCTCGTCGCGCTTGGCGAGGGTTTCGGCCACACGGGGCGAAGTCTCGCGGTACTTCTCCTCGTCGAACGACTCCCCGAAGCGCTTGCGGGCCTTCTCGACCTCTTTTTCGACCTTTTCATCCTGCTTGGCCAGCCAGTCTTCGATCAGCACGTCAGCGCGGTAACGCTTCTTCGAGTCCTTGTTGTCGATCAGCGGGTCGTTGAACGCACCGACATGGCCCGAAGCCTCCCACGTGCGGGGATGCATGAAGATCGCGGCATCCAGCCCCACGATATTCTCGTGCAGCTTGACCATCGAATCCCACCAATAACGCTTGATGTTATTCTTCAGCTCCACGCCGTTCTGGCCGTAGTCGTAGACGGCGCCGAGCCCGTCGTATATCTCGCTCGAGGGGAATACGAACCCGTACTCCTTGCAGTGCGCCACCAGTTTTTTGAAAAGTTCTTCCTGCGTCATTTTATCTTGTTTTTAAATTATTTTCCGAATTACAAAAGTACAAAATAATTGGGAACTACGTCTTTCCGTAGCGAATTTATTTCTATATTTGCCACGGCGGCCTGCCATGGGCCGCCGACATAAGAGACAAAAAAAGTGCATCGGCTTTTTTCTTCCGGCAGAAAATTGGACACTTTCCCGGACGGTAAGGAACGAAGGTTGATGCTCTCGCTGTTTTTCAGCGCGGGCATATTCTACCATTCTACCGTTCGGGTCGTCCAATACCTCTGCCGTGGATGTAGGATCGAGTCCGCGCTTTTGCGTCCCGCCCCGACGAAACGACCCAAACAAATGACGGGAACGATGAAACTTCTGATTGCGCTCATTGCCATCGCTATCATAGCAATATGCGGCAATGCCGGAAGTAAGAAATAGTGCTACACCAGCCCGGCGCGCAGGAACGAGAAATCGCCTTCGCGCGCTATGATTATGTGATCCAACAGCCGGATGTCGAACAACGCCGCAGCCTGTGCGACACGCTCGGTGAGCACCTTGTCCTGCGGACTGGGCGCCGCAGCCCCCGAAGGGTGGTTGTGAATCAGCACCAGCTGTGTGGCGAGCAGTTCCAACGCCCGTTTAACAACCAGCCTATGGTCGACGACCGTTCCCTGCACCCCGCCCTGGCTTATGCGCTGGCGCTCGATGATGCGGTTGGAAGAGGTGAGGTAAACCGCCCAACACTCCTCATAGGCAAGCGTTTCCAGCTGCGGGCGGAACAGCGCCACCACGTCGTCGCTCGTCGCAATGACATCCGCTTCCGCAGCCCGCGACGCCGCGACGCGGCGGCCGAACTCGGCGGCAGCAAGCAGCAGGCGGGCACGCCTGAGCCCCAACCCGCCGACCATCCGCAGGCGGGCTGCATCTTCCGACCCGATACGCGCGAGCGCCCCTCCGCAGGCCGCAAGCAACGCCCCGGCCGTCTGTTCGTCATCGGTCAGCACGGCCAGCAACTCCGCATCGCTGAGGGATTCGACGCCCCTCGCCGTCATCTTATCGGTAATCGTCTTCATAGGGAAAATATCAGGCAGGAAATCGGGTCTATATCGCGCAGTATGCGGAAAAGTTATCGGTCACAAAATCGAGCCGCATATCGTAAGCATCCGGCCGGCCCAGGGCATCAGCCGGGCTTTCCGCCGGCACCGGATTATAACCGAAAGTTATTGCGTCAGCCGGTCGACCCTGTCCAGCAGCGACGCGCACTGCTCGTCGGTCATGTACTCCGCCACGGAGAATGCGGCATGCTGCTCGGCCTCTTTCTTCGATTCGCCCGAGCCGTGCCCCACCTCTATGCCGTCGACCAGCACCGTGGAGTAAAATACGGGGTGGTTCGAGGAGTACTCCTTGTCGTTGCCCGTGCGGAATACGATCTTGAGGTGGTTTTTCTGGCACCACTCGATCAGCCGGCTCTTGAAGTCGGTCTCCGACTCGGTCAGTTCGTCGAGGTTCAGGGCCTGGAAATAAATTCGGTTGATCAGCAGCCGGTTGGTGAACTCATATCCCTGGTCGAGGTAAACGGCGCCTATCATCGCTTCGAAGGCATCGCCGTAGATGTGTTTCTGGGTAATGCTCGTACTGGCGTTCGAGATGACATGCCGATCCAGGCCGATTTTCACGGCCAACTCGTTGAGCGACTGCCTCGACACGATCTTCGACCGCAGCTGCGTGAGGAACCCCTCGTCCCGGTCGGGATATTCGATGAAAAGGTAGTCCGAGGTAACGGCCTCTATCACGGCGTCGCCCAGGAATTCGAGCCGCTCGTTGTTGATCGGGCGCCCGTCCTCCAGAACCAAAGAAGCTGACTTGTGAATCAAAGCCAGCTTGTAAAGTTCGATGTTGTTCGGGATAAACCCGAACATATCATCGACAACCTTATAATACGCCTTATCCCGCCCGAAATTCCTTCTAAGGGGGCGCAGTATGAAATCGAACACGGCCCGGACGGTTTTAGGGTAATCAGATCTTACGGAAAATGACCGTGGAGTTATGTCCGCCGAAACCGAACGTATTGCTCAGGGCACACCTCACTTCGCGCTTCTGCGCCTTGTTCAGCGTGAGGTTCAGGTTCGGGTCGATCTCCGGGTCGAGGTTGTCGCAGTTGATGGTCGGGGGAATCACGCCGTGCGTGATGGCGAAGATGCAGGCCAGGGCCTCGGCAGCTCCGGCAGCACCCAGCAGGTGACCGGTCATCGACTTGGTGGAAGAGATATTGACGTTATAAACGTGGTCGCCCAACACACCGGCGACAGCCTTCAGTTCGGGGATGTCGCCCGCGGGGGTCGAGGTACCGTGGACATTCACATAATCGATATCTTCGGGTTTGATGCCGGCGTCCTTGATGGCGTCGCGCATCGACTTCATGGCACCCTTTCCTTCGGGATGGGGGGCGGTGAAGTGGTAAGCGTCGGCAGAAGCGCCGCCGCCGATGATCTCGCAGTAGATCTTGGCACCGCGGGCCTTGGCATGTTCATACTCCTCGAAGATCAGGGCACCGGCGCCTTCGCCGATCACAAAACCGTCGCGATCCTTGTCGAACGGACGCGAAGCGTGCTGCGGGTCGTCGTTGCGCGTGGAGAGCGCCTGCATGGAGTTGAACCCGCCGACACTCGGCTCGTTGACCGCAGCTTCGGAGCCTCCGGCCACCATCACGTCGGCCTTCCCGTAGCGGATGGCGTCGAACGCGGCGATCATACCGTGGTTCGAAGATGCGCACGCAGACACCGTGCAGTAGTTCGGCCCCATGAAGCCGTACTTCATGGAGATGAAGCCGGCGGCGATGTCGGAGATCATGCGGGGAATAAAGAACGGGCTAAACCGCGGGGTTCCATCCCCTGCGGCCCAGCCCAGACACTCATCGAAGAAAGATTTGATTCCTCCGATGCCCGAACTCCAGATCACACCCACCTGCTCCTTGTCGACGGTCTCGAGGTCGAGCGCCGAATCCTCGACGGCCTGCGTGGCCGCGATCAGGGCATACTGGGTGAAAAGGTCGTACTTGCGTACTTCCTTACGGTCGAAATAGAGGTTCGAGTCGTAATTCTTTACTTCACAAGCAAACTTCGTCTTAAACTTCTCTGCATCGAAATGAGTAATCGGTGCGGCACCGCTGACTCCCTTCTCCAAATTCGAAAAATACTCTTCAATATTATTACCGAGCGGGTTGATCGTACCGATGCCCGTAACAACTACTCTTCTTTCTGTCATAAATTTAAGGCTATAAGAGGCTGTGAAAGCTCTTTTTATAAATTATTTCTTGTGCTCTTCGATATACTTGATAGCGTCGCCAACGGTAGCGATCTTCTCAGCGTCCTCGTCCGGAATCTGGATATCGAAAGCCTTCTCGAACTCCATGATCAATTCTACGGTGTCGAGCGAATCAGCACCCAGATGGTTGGTGAAGCTTGCTTCGGGTACAACCTCCGATTCCTTGACACCCAGTTTGTCGACGATGATCTCGACAACTTTTGATTGAACTTCTGACATAATTTTAATTTTTTAGTTAAACAATTATTTGGAAATAGTTCTTTCGTATTTCCGGGGTAATTTTGCGCAAAAGTAACACTTTTTTTATTACTTTTGACAAAACAGACTTTTTTTTTATTCACAACTTTTTCGACATTTAGCACATTTTTCAAATTAACCGATTCAAAACCATAGGCTTATGAAATTGCTTCTAATCTCGAATTCGACCAACGCCGGAGAGGAATACCTCCGCTATCCGATGCCCGAAATCGGGCGTTTCCTGCAGGGCGTCAGCGAAATCGTATTCGTCCCCTATGCCGCCGTGACATTTTCCTACGCCGAGTACGAAAAAAAGGTGCAGGCACGCTTCTCGGAGCTGGGTATCCGCGTGCGCTCGGTACACCGGGCCAAAGACCCTGCGCGCATGGTACGCGAGGCGGAAGCCCTGTGCGTCGGGGGCGGCAACACCTTCGCGCTGGCAAAAAAGATGCAGGAGCAGGGGCTTATGGCTGCCATCCTGCGTAAAATCAAGGCCGGGACTCCCTATGTCGGCTGGTCGGCGGGCAGCAACGTGGCATGTCCCACCATCTGCACCACAAACGACATGCCCATCGTCGAGCCGCAGTCGTTCAGGGCTGTCGGAGCCGTAAAGTTCCAGATAAACCCCCACTACCTCGACGCCAACCCCGAGGGGCACGCCGGAGAGACGCGCGAGCAGCGCATCCTCGAATACATCGAGGCCAACCCGCGGCGCTGGGTCGCCGGGCTGCGCGAAGGGTGCATGCTCCGCCATGCGGAGGGGAAACTCGAACTGATCGGCAAGCGCCCGATGCGCATGTTCCGCAAGGGCATGGAGCCCTTCGAAGTACAACCGGGCAGCGACCTGTCGTTCCTGCTCTAATCCCCGGCCGGAAGCGCTTCTGGCCGCAATCAAAAATATTTATATAAATAGGTATGAAAGTTCTGATAGCGGGCATGGGCCTCATAGGCGGCTCTTTTGCCCTCGCGTTGCGCGACCGCGGCATCGCGGACGAAATACTCGGTGTCGAGAGTTCGGAGGGTAACGCCGCCGAGGCACTGCGGCTCGGGCTGGCCGACCGCATCGTGGCGTTCGAAGAGGGCATCCCACAGGCCGACCTCGTGGTGCTGGCCACCCCTGTCGATACAATTCCCCTGATGGCCGTAAAAGCCCTCAACCGCGTAAACGGCAGCCAGGTGGTGATGGATTTGGGTTCCATCAAGGCCGAATTGTGCGAAGTTATCTCGATGCACGCCCGCCGCGGGCGCTTCGTAGCCGCCCATCCGATGTGGGGCACCGAATACAGCGGGCCGCGCGCCGCACAGCACGGCGCCTTCACGGGGCGCAACGTCGTATTGTGCGAAGTGGAGCGGAGCGACCCCGACGCGCTGGCGATGGCCGAGCGGATCTTCCGCACGCTGGAGGCACCCGCCGTCTACATGGACGCCGAGGAGCACGACCTGCATGCGGCCTATGTGTCGCACATCTCCCACATCACCTCGTTCGCGCTGGCGCTGACCGTGCTCGAGAAGGAACGCGAGGAGCGGCACATCTTCGACCTGGCGGGCGGCGGGTTCGAGAGCACCGTGCGGCTGGCCAAGAGCTCGGCCGCCACGTGGGTGCCGATCATGCTGCGCAACAAATACAACCTGCTGGACGTGCTGCGCGAGCATATCCACCAGTTGCAGATCATGCGCCGGATGATCGAGCGCGACGACGCCGAAGGGCTGAAGGCCGCCTTCGACCGGGCCAACTCGATCCAGCGCATCATCCACTGACAGGCATGAGTACGACGGCCGAAACGGGACGTGCGGGCGAACGGGCCGCGGCGGAGTACCTCCGCCGTGCGGGGTATGAAATCTGCGCCCTCAACTGGCGCAGCGGCCGCTACGAACTGGACATCGTGGCCCGCAAGGCGGGGATCGTGCATTTCGTGGAGGTCAAGACCCGCAGGGCCGGCTCCCTGACGCCGCCCGAGGCTGCCGTCACGCCGCAGAAGTTCCGCGCACTGACGCGGGCGGCCGTGCGTTACCTGGCCGCAACGGGCGGGCAGGACGAGGCGCAGTTCGACCTGGCGGCCGTGGACGTGATGCCCGACGGGCACATGGAGGTACGCCTGGTGGAGCAGGCGATGGAATACAACTGGTAATTTTGCATTTCCGACAAATTATACTACCTTTGTCGCACTGAAAATGAAAGCCCTGCGTACAGGGCCGGAAAACCCGGGCCCGCCCGGCGAACGTTAACGTATAGTATTTCAACACCGCAAACCGTAAACACCGATGTGGTTATATAATTTCGGTCTGACACTCTATGTGTGGCTCATCCGGCTGGTCGCACCGAGGCATCCGAAGGCACGGCTATGGATAGACGGGCGCAAAGACCTCTATAAACGCATGGCCGAGACCATCGACCCGACCGACCGCATCGTCTGGGTGCACGTCGCGTCGCTCGGCGAATTCGAACAGGGGCGCCCCATCATCGAACGCATCCGCAAGACCCATCCCGAATACAAGATCCTGCTCACGTTCTTCTCGCCTTCGGGCTACGAAGTCCGCAAGAATTACCAGGGCGTGGATTACATCTTCTACCTGCCGATCGACACGCCGCGCAACGCCCGCCGGTTCCTCGATGCGGCGCATCCCGAAATCGCAATCTTCGTAAAATACGAATTCTGGCTTAACCTGCTGCGCGACCTGCGCCGCCGCAAGGTGCGCACCTATATCGTCTCGGCCATCTTCCGCCGCAACTCGATCTTCTTCCGCCCCTACGGCGGCATGTGGAGGCAGGCGCTGGAGTCCTTCGACGTGATGTTCGTGCAGAACGAGGAGTCGAAAAAGCTGCTGGCCGGGCTGGGCTTCGACAACGTGATCGTAGCGGGCGACACGCGTTTCGACCGCGTGGCCGAAATCGCCGCCGCAGCCAAACATATCGACATCATAGACCGGTTCAAGGGGGACAAACGCCTCTTCGTGGCGGGTTCGACCTGGAACCCGGACGAAGAGCTGCTGATCCGCCTGATAAACGACAACCCCGACGTGAAATTCATCGTGGCTCCGCACGAGATGGACGAAGGCCGCATGGCACGCCTCGCGGCCGAGGCCAAGGGCGGGACGCTCCGCTACACGCAGTGCACGCCCCACACGGCCTACGGGTCGAAGCAACTGCTGATCCTCGACACGGTGGGGATCCTGGCGTCGGTCTACGGCTACGCGACGTGGAGCTATATCGGCGGCGGGTTCGGCGTGGGGATACACAACACGCTCGAAGCGGCGACATTCGGGCTTCCGGTGGCATTCGGCCCCAACTACGCGAAATTCAAGGAGGCACGCGACCTGGTGACGCTCGGCGCTGCCCGTCCGGTGAAAAACTACGACGAACTGCGCACGTGGTTCATCCCCTTGCGCGACAACGAGGATTTCCTGCAGAAAACAAGCCGTATAGCCAAAGACTACACCACCCGTCACCAGGGCGCCACGAACATCATCGTCAAGACCATCTTCCATTAGCCGTCCCCAAAGAGGGGACTATCGGTGGCCCCCCCCGGAAAGGCCGCGAAAAAAGCCACGGAAAGGCCACGGAAAGGCCGCGGAAAGGCCGCGGAAAGGCCGCGGAAAAGCCGCGGAAAAGC
>NZ_DCKA01000012.1:0-52565 GCF_002320215.1 Alistipes sp. UBA1686 | reverse complement strand
AAGCCGCGGAAAAGCCGCGGAAAAAGCCGCGGAAAAAGCCGCGGAAAAAGCCACGGAAAGGCCGCGGAAAAGGTTGCCCGGCAAGCCGGCTTAAAAAATCACCCTCGCCAGAAGCATTTCTGGCGAGGGTGATTTTAATTCCGGGAACCGGCAGGCAGCCCCTTTATTTTTATGCCCGGCACCGGGGCATGTCATTCATAGAGCGACTTGCAGTAGTCGCGCAGGGTCTCCCAGGGATAATAGGGGCCGCCGCCAACCGGCAGTTCGGCATCGCGCTCGTTGTGCAGCACCCGCACCCGCACGTCGCCGGTCTCAGGGTTGCGGAAGAAGATGAACTGCACGTTGGTCGCCATGGGCGATACGCGGTGTATCTGCCACACCCCGGCAGCTTCCTCGGCTGTCCATACGCGCCCGGAAGCCTCCCTGACGCCCAGGAGCGCCACCAGCGGAATGACGTTCACGTCGTGGCCGAAACGCAGCGAAGCCGAGAGGTTCTCCTCCCCCGCGACGACCCGTTCGGCAGTCTCTACGATATTGCGCAGCAGCGGCTTGGCATCGGCGATGATCGGGTCGCCGAAACGTTTCGACGGGCCGAACATCACGTAGCGGCGGAAATTCTCGGCTTCCCAGGCGGCGTATATCTCCTCCTCGGTGAAGAGGTCGTAGAGCGAGATGCCCAGGTATTCGACGTCCTGCATGATGGCGGCCTGCGCCAACAGCTGGTTCATCAGTTTCGCCGGCCTTTTCACCTCGCGTTCCACGAAGGCGGGGTCGGAGAAGAGCGACGCCATCAGACGGGCGGGATGCGTGCGGGCATCCTGCAGGCTGTCGGCCACGGCACCGGATGCCTTTCGCTGGGAATTCAACCCTGCGCCGTTGCTCATATAAGGGATGTAGCGCTGGCTCGATTCGCGGGTCATCCGGATTTCGGGGTTCAGCTCCTTGAGGCGCTCGTTGAAGGCCGCCATGCTCAGGATGCAGCGCGGCACGAGCGTCGAACGGCTTTGGACAAAGCATTCGCGGCCGTCCCCGGTCGAAAAGACCTCGGGATAGGCCTTATACATGCGTTCGGCGATGCCCCGGTGTTCCGCCACGCCGCGGGGCGAGAGGTCGCCGTAACGATCCCGGGCATCGGCTGCGATGACCTCGACCTTAGCCAGCAGGTCGCGCCCCTTCGGGGTCAGCACCCCGGCCGAGTCGGCTTTGCGCAGGATACCCAGCGGCTCGGCATAGATCTTTTCCGAAGTATGCCAACGACTGCCGTGGCGGCCATAGTGGCTGATGTAGAAGGGAACATAGCCCTTCGGGGCGGGTACGGCGGGGCCGGGCAGGTACTCGTACGAGTGGTAAATCCCGCCCGCCCGCTCGGGCATGGCGGCGATCTGCTCACGGGCGGTCTGGGCCGTGGCGCCCCAGAGGCCGAGCAGCAGGAACGCCGCAAGGAGCCTCATTTTCATGGTCAGTTTATTCATAGTCAGCATTTATGTGTCATTATTCCCAGTACGACCCTGTCGGTCTCGTTCATGCCGTCGCGGCCGATGGCCGTGAGGTTGCGGATGCACTTGTCGACATCCTCTTCGATGATTCCCTCGACGGGCGTCACGCAATGGCCGTCCATCGCCATCATGGCCGAGATCACGGCGGTCGAAACGCCGCTCGTGAGTTTCATGGAGCAACTCGGCTTGGCTCCGTCACAAATCATGCCCGTAAGGTTGGCGATCATGTTTTTCACCGCCGCCGCGACCTGCCCGTACGCGCCGCCCATCAGGTAGGTAATGCCGCAGCTCGACCCCGTGGCGGCCACCACGCAGCCGCACAGGGCCGACAGGCGGCCGAGGCTCTGCTTGATATAGATCACCGTGAGGTGGCTCAGCACCAGCGCACGGATCGTCTGCTCCTCGGTGGCGGCGGTCTGCTCGGCGTAGACCACCACGGGAAGCGTCGCCGCGATGCCCTGGTTGCCGCTTCCCGAGTTGCTCATCACGGGGATCATCGCCCCGGCCATGCGGGCGTCGCACGCCGCGGAGGTGTAGGACAGTATTCGCGAGAAGATGCTGTCGCCCATAATCTTCCGTTCGCGCTCGCAACGGAGCGTACGCCCTACGCAGTGGCCGAACTCCCCGGCGAAAGCCTGCTCGGCGGCAGCCTTGTTCAGACGGCGTGTTTCGAGGATGAAGCGCAGTTCGTCGAGGGGTGCCGTCGTGGCGAACTCCCACACCCGGCGCAACGTGAGGGGCACTTCGCCCCCATCCTCTTCGGCCGCCGAGGCCGTACGTTTGTCGAGCGTCACCTCACCGTCGCGCTCGAGGTATACGAACGAGGTATGCCCGCCCGCAATCACCGCTACGGCCCGGTGCCCGGCGCCTTCGGCTTCAACCTCGATATAGAGTTTCTCGGCGATACCCTGCTTCAGGTCGATACATACGCGCTTTTCATCGATATAGCGGCGGCCCTGCTCCACGGCCCCGGGCGTCACATCGCGCAATACCTCCAGCCGGTACTCCGAACGGCCGACGAGCGTCCCGAGCGCCACAGCGATCGGCAGGCCGATCATCCCCGTACCGGGGATCCCAACGCCCATGGCGTTTTTGAGGATATTGGCGCTCAGGCGCACGGCGACCTTTTCGGGACGCGAGCCGAGCAGTTCGGCGGCACGCGCCGTGCACAGCGCCACGGCGATGGGTTCGGTACACCCGATGGCGGGCACCACTTCGCGGTTGATGAGGGCGATAATACGCTTTCGTTCGTTCTGGGACAACATGGATGTTTTTTTTCGGATGTTACAAAGATAACTATTTTTCGCTATTTTTGCATCCGACAAGTAAGACGCCGCCATGGAAAATCCGAAAAAACGCAACTGGAAAGTTCTCACCAGCGAATACCTCGCCCGCAAACCCTGGTTTACGGTACGCCACGAGAGCATCGAACTGCCCGACGGGCGCCTCATACCCGACTACTACGTCTTCGAATATCCCGACTGGGTGAACGTCATCGCCATTACGAAAGAGGGGAAATTCGTCTTTATCGACCAATACCGCCACGGGCTGGGCGAAACGGACTATGAAATCCCGGCGGGCGTGGCCGAGCCCGACGACGCCTCGATGCTGGCCGCGGCACAGCGCGAACTGGCCGAGGAGACGGGGTACGGCGGCGGCCAGTGGCGCGAGCTAATGGTCGTGGCGCCCAACCCCTCGACGCAGAACAACCTGACGTACTGCTACCTGGCGACGGGCGTGGAACGCCTGGGCGAACAGCACCTCGATGCTACGGAGGACATCCGCGTACATCTGTTCTCGGGCGCCGAGGTTCGCGAGCTGCTCGAAAGCGGCCGCATCCGGCAGGCGCTGATGGCCGCACCCCTGTGGCGTTACGCCGCGGAATACGGCCTTTAGCCCCCGAGGAAGGCGGCCGGAGATACGGCCGTACCACGCTATTCGCAGGACGGGCTCCTCACCGCCCGGGCAGGTTTTTCCGGATTTGCGCGGAATTTGCAGGCTGAGGGGAAACGGAAAAATAAAACCTGCACACCATGTATCTATCCATCGCCATCAAACTGCTGGTCGGAATGCTGGGCGTGATCTTTTTCCTGCGCATATCGGGGAAGACCCAGATGGCACAGCTCACACCCCTCGATTCGGTAAACTCGTTCGTACTCGGGGCGCTGGTCGGCGGCGTTATCTACAACCCCGACACCCCGGTATGGTATCTGGTATTCGCCTTCGCGGTGTGGACGGCGGCCAACGTCTCGCTGCGCTACCTGATGCGCTTCCACCGCATCCGCAGGGCGATCAAGGGCGACTCGGTGATGCTCGTCCGCGACCGCCGGCTGGTGATGCGCGAATTCCGCCGCAACGGGCTCGAAATGGAACAGTTCCGCACCATGCTGCGCGAAAACGGCATCTTCTCGATGTTCGACGTCGACGACGTGCGTTTCGAAACCAACGGACGGATAACCATATCGCGCCGCAACGAACCGCCAGAATCGTACCTGCTCGTCAACGGGGGCAAGGTCATGGAAGACGCACTCGAACGCAGCGGCAAGGGCAAGCGGTGGCTCCTGCGCCACCTCCGGCAGGCGGGGTACCCCGATGCGGAAAAACTTTTCTGCGTGGAGTGGACACCGGGACGCGGATTCTATATCGTCCCGCTGGAGGAACCCGACGGCCGGGATGCGGCAAAGGAGACGCTTTCGGCAGACTAAGGACGGAACAGCCGGAAACGGTCTTCAGGACAACACCGGGGAACGCGCCCGGGACAACCCGGGCGAAAGGCCGTGACCGAACCAAAGCCGGGGCGCGCCATCCGACCGGCCTTAGCCGCATCTGCGGACAAATAAAAAAGGGACGGCCTAAAAGCCGTCCCTTTTCCATTCCAGGGGCACACCGCTATTTGCCCACCGTCTGCACCAGCGCAAGGAAGTAGCGGCCGGGGTCGAGGCCGAGGGTCTCGAGCAGCTCGGTCTCGGGGGCACTGCCGCGCGTGATCGACTTCAGGCCATGGCCCGCAGTGTAGAGGTTGACGTTTTCGGCATAGCCCGCGGCATCCTGCCCGCAAAGGTAGCGGACATGCCCGGCGGGAATATTCTTACCTTCATAGACCGACATGTCGGCCACATAAGCCAGATTGAGCGGCGCCGTGAACACGAACGGCTGTGCCCCTGCGACGCTCCGGCGGTCGCCTTCCGCCACACGCACCAGTTTCTGCCCCTTGGCATCGTAACGGTAAACGCCCTCGGGGAAAAACGCATAAATGCGGATGGGATACAACGCCAGTGCCGAAGGTGCCGTGAGCCGTCCGTCCTGCGGGCGGTTGATGCCGCCGGCCGCCCACATCACGCCCGACAACTCCTCGAGCGAAAGGGCTTCGGGAGCATATTCACGCCAGGAACGGCGGTTCTGCAACGCTTCGTTGACCGTCATGCCCGATTTCGGGTCGGGCTTCAGGAGTGCGATCTCCGGCCCGTGCTTCACCGCGGTCTTCGTTTCGGGGGTCTGTGCCTGCTCCCCGGCCGTCTGCATGCCGCCGCATGACGCAAGCAGCAAGGCCGCACATGCAAAAATCTTCATAGTCATCTCTTCTCAATTTTACAGGTTTCCGGACAAATATAAAAATTCAGCCGGAAAAACGCTATCTTTACACCGAAAAAAATCTGCCGGGAACATGAAAACGACAAGCATTTACACCCTCTTTTTCTCGCCTACCGGGACATCGCGGAAAATCGCCGCGGCCGTGGCGCAGGGGATGGCATGGACGGAAGGGAGAGCCACACGGGCGTCCGCCGGAGACAACACGGCACCGGAATCCCCTGCCGGGCAAACCCCGGAAGCGGGAACCGCAGCGGCGACACCAGAGCCTGCCGCCGGGAACAGGGGCGAAACGAAAAGCATGCACGGGGAACCGACAGTCACGGCCATCGACCTGACCCATCCCGCCGGGTACCCCGCCCCGCTGCCGGGCGAAGCCGTCGCCATATTCGCCGTGCCGGTTTACGGAGGGCACGTGGCGCCCGTAGCCCTGGAACGCCTGCGGGAGATCCGCGGCGAAGGCACCCCAGCCGTCGTTCTGGCCGTCTACGGCAACCGCTCGTTCGGCACGGCCGTCGCAGAACTCGCCTCGTTCGTCGCGGGACGGGGATTCGTGCCCGTAGCGGCAGGGGCATTCGTCGGCGAACATTCGTACAGCACGCCCGCAACCCCGATCGCACAGGGACGCCCCGACGCACGGGATCTGATTGCCGCCACGGCATTCGGGGCTCAGGTGCGCGAAAAATTAGCAAAAACAGGGCCTTCCCCCGGCAAGAACCCGGAAACGGCATCCGACACCGCAGCAACCACCCGGGCAACCCAAACCGGCAGCATGGATGCAGCCAAGGCCCCCGCAACGGGCGCCCTTGTCCCCATCGACCCCGCGAAACTGCGCGAACCGCGTACGCCGCTCCTCCCGAAGCTGCGCTTCATCCGGTTCGTACTGGGCTACCGCCGCCGGCAGAAACGCAACCCCGTCGTCCTGCTGCCCGAGGGAGATGCCGCACGCTGCACGCAATGCGGCCGCTGCGTCGCACTGTGCCCCACGCAGGCCATCGCACACGGCGACGAGCTGCACACCGACCCGGCACGCTGCATCCGCTGCTGCGCCTGCGTAAAAGGGTGCGCCTTCGGTGCCCGCACGTTCCGCACGCCCTTTGCAGCCGCCTTGGCCCGGAACTTCGCGCGGCGGAAACCGCCCGTAACCTTATTGTAACCCTTACGGCAGTATGATCGAACACCTCTCGCAACCCTCGCCCACAGAGCTGGACGCACTGACCGCCCTCTGGGAGGCCTCCGTGCGGGCGACGCACGATTTTCTCAGCGAGGAGGACATCCCCTTCTTCCGGCAGATGGTTCGCAACGAAGCACTTGCGGCCGTAGACCTGTATGTCATACGGGACACCGACGACAGGACAGACCGGGCCTGCGGGTCTGGCGGGACAGACGGGACAGACGGGGCGGACGGGAACAGGGGATCGACCGCGGCAAGCCCAACGGGCGAAACCGGACGCGACAGCCGGGCAAACGAGTTCGGCGGGTTCACCGCCTTCGCAGGCGTCGCCGGCGATATGCTCGAAATGCTGTTCGTCGCCCCCGGGGCGCGGGGCAAGGGATTCGGCCGGCAACTCGTGAACCACGTCACACGGCACTGCGGCGTGCGGCGGGTCGACGTCAACGAGCAGAACCCGCAGGCCGCGGGTTTCTACGAACGGATGGGATTCCGCACCGCCGGGCGCGACGCGACCGACCCGTCGGGCCGGCCCTACCCCATCCTGCATATGGAACTCGGACACGCCCCGCACACAGGGCTCGTACCGATTCCGAGCCTGCTGACCGACCGGATCGACATCGGCTTCCGGGCCGAAGTGTCCGACACGGATACGGAAAAGCAGCCCTGACGGAAAGTGCTGTCCGACAAGCCCGGTTCTTACGATTTCACCCCCACCCGAGTTATCTCCGGCAGGGGTGATTTCCATTTTCGGGGAGCAGGCCGACAGCCCGTCCCGCACCATCGGCGGGGAAGCGGGAAAGAGTGGGATTCCCGGATGAAGAGGACGCAGCTAACGGCGCTATCGCATGTATCCCGTAACGGTCAGCGGGGCATCGCCCACCTCGGCCGTGACCTCCGTCGTTTCGCCGCGGGCGTTCTCGTAGCGGAACGTATAGGACTTGCCTTTTTCCAGCAGGAACCTCAACGCATCGTTCATGTCCTGCCTCGGCCCGGCCGTGCGGCCTCCGCCCATTTGCTCGGCACCGCAGAAGACATCGACATTGGCCGCCACGCGGGCGTCCGAGCGCCCTTCGTGCGCCGCACTGTCGTACATCACAAAAGTCACCGTCGTATGCCTTCCCTGCGCCACGAGGGTATGCTCGTAGGCCGCATAAAGGTCGCGGTAACGCTGCGAGACGTCCACCCCGTGCACCTCACGCGAGTCCTCGCTCCACACCATCGGAAACCAGTCGCCGGTGGGCCGGAACGACACGGCGAAGATGCCGTGCATACGGTCGTCGAGCGCCCGCCCGGCATCCGAAAGGAACCAGGCATGGTCGAGCCCCGAGGGGTAATATTCCGTGAAATACCAGCGGCCGCCGATCCATACCTCGACCCAGCTGTGGTTGCCGCGGTCGTCGTGCCACGCGGGAGTCCCGGCGAAACGCGCCGGGATTCCCGCCGCGCGCAGGGCGTCGACCAGCAGCACCGAAAGCCCCGTACAGGAGGCCATATGCTGCCGCATCGACTCGGCAGGGCTCTGGTTGGTCTTTTCGCGGGCGGTGTTGTACTCCACCCCGACGTCGGCCGCGATATTCCGGTTCACGGAGTCGATCGCCGCGCGGATGTCGCGGCAAAGCGCCACGCGCCGGGCGAAGCGCGGGTAGAAATCCGCCCGCCAGCTGTCGCGCACCTCGTCCACGGCGGCATAGGGCAGCACCTCGTTCAGGAAGACGGAATCGGGCAGCGCACGTGTCCACGGGTATTCGCGGCGGGCACGGTAGGCATATTCCACATTCTCGCGCAGCAGGTCGAGGCGCATCGTGTCGCGGTCGCCCCGGGGCATGTGAGCGATCAGAAAGGCCATCCCTTCGCGCTGCTCGCGCGGAGTTTGCCGCAGCAATTGCCGCAGGCTGTCGGCGCGCGGGCAGCCGGCCAGCGCGGAATCCAGCAGCGGTTCGTATCGGGCAGGGACGCCGCAGCCGTAACGGCCGCAGGTACAGAGACACGCCCCCAGCAAAAGGAAGATGATGCGTTTCATGGTTCGAGCAGGGTAAGTATTTGTCGGATGAGCCGTTCGTCGACACAAAGAAGATCGTATTCGGAAACATCGCCGCAGCCGCCCATCGAAACATGCGGGTTGCGGAAAACCATGCCGCCCGGACGCACGCTGCGAGTGCTGAAATGCACGGCATCGACGCCCGTGGCCGCCAGCTGCCGCACATTCGAGGGGTTGACGCCGCTGCCGGCCATCAGTTCGATGCGCCCGGCGGCCTGCGCCACCAACGCCCGCAGCGTGTCGATGCCTTCGACGGCCGTATTGCGGCCCCCCGAGGTCAGGATCCGGCGGCATCCGGCAGCCACCGCCGCTTCGAGCGCCTCCTCCAGGTCACACGCCATGTCGAACGCCCGGTGGAAGGTGGTCTGCATCAGCCCTGCCTCGGCGACCAGGGCAGCCGTACGCTGCACGTCGACCCGCCCGTCGGGGGTGAGCACGCCGAAGACCACGCCGTCGGCGCCGCATTCGCGGGCGAAGCGCACCTCTTCGAGCATTTGGCGGAATTCGGTATCGGAATAGAGGAAATCCCCGCCGCGGGGACGCACCATCACGCTGAGCTGCATCCCTCCGATACGGCGCGCCATACGGATGGCGGCAGCCGAAGGGGTCGTGCCGCCCTCGTAAGGGGAGGCACACAATTCCACGCGCGTGACACCCGCACGGCGGGCAGCCTCGCACGCCTCGACGCTGTATGCGCAAAGTTCGGTCGTCATACGGCAAAGGTAAAAAATCCGCACCGGAAAAACAAGCCCGCGAAAAAGCCGGCTGCCGCGGCAGAAAAAGGCACGGGAAATCCCGACCGGCACATGGCATACTCCCCGCTCCCGGGGCAGGCGGTCAGCGCAGCACGACGGTGACGGACATCGGCCCGTGGGCGCCGAACACCAGCGCCTGTTCGATGTCGGCAGTCTTCGAAGGGCCCGACATGAAACACCCGTAGGCGAAGTCCCCGACTTCGGGGCGCACGACGGCTTCGTGCATCGTATCGACCAGCGCATCGCGCGGGATGACGACCATCAGCGCCGTGGCGCCGAAATAGAGCGCCTTGTGGCGGATATCCTGCGGGATCCACACGGCACCGTTCTCGGCGACACCGAACGCCCCCGAAACGACCCCCAGGTCTATGTCGACCAACTCGCGCGGGTCTTCGACCCGGTCGGGATTCACCGTGGCGACGGTCACTTCGGGCAATGCCGAAGCAACACTCTTCGCATCGGGGTAGCAGCGGCGTACGACCTCATCGAGCGTCGTTGCCCCGTCCAGCCATACGGCCTCGCCCCCAGCCGCCCGGAGCCGCAGGGCGAACATCGCCGCAGGGTCGTCGAAATGCTGGGGTTCGTAGCCGAAGTCGGGGTATGCGTATTCGGGCATTCCCGCCGCGGCGATCCGTTTCAGTATGTTTTCCTTGCTGTTATTCATCTTTACTCGTTTTTCCGGATTTTACCTCGCCCCGCTTCCACAGGGCATTGAACGTCTTGGGGGCAAACGGCGGCATGTCGCGGCCCGGGGCGCTCCACGGATTGAACCGGTTGTTGAGCACGGCGTGCGGGAGATGCTCCGCGACGCGGGCCAGCGCGATGCCGCCGTAGAATCGTCGTCGCCCTCCCATGATGAAGTCCATGCCTTTGACCGTCAGTTTCTTTACCGGGTCGGCCAGATGCATGGGCGCCAACTCCTGCCGCCATGCGTAAATCTGTTCCCCGAGGTCGATCATCGCCGGGCATACGTCCGAGCAGGAGTAGCACAGCGAGCAGGCCGAGACATTGCCGTGGTGGAGCTTCGGCGAACGCAGCATCGACAGGTTGATGCCCAGCGGCCCGGGGATGAAATAGGAGTAGGAATAGCCGCCCGAGCGCCGGTAGACAGGGCAGGTATTCATACAGGCGCCGCAACGCAGGCATTTGAGCATGTTGCGGTGCGCGGCATCGGCCAGCCACTCCGAGCGGCCGTTGTCCACAATCACGACGTGTATCCGTTTGCCCGGTGCAGGCTTGCGGTAGAGCGACGTGTAGGAGGTGACGGGCTGCCCCGTCCCCGAACGCGCCAAGAGGCGCGTGAAGACCGCCAGCGCCCGCATGTCGGGGATGACCTTCTCCAACCCCATGATGGCGATATGCAGGTCGGGGAACGACGTTCCCATGTCGGCATTCCCCTCGTTGGTACAGACGGCCAGCGTCCCCGTGGAAGCCACGGCGAAGTTGACGCCCGTCATGGCGATGTCGGCACCCAGGAATTTGGGCCGCAACTGGCGGCGAGCCTCGTGCGTCAGGTAGGTGGGATCGCTGTTGCCGTGCTCGGTGCCGAACTCACGTTCGAAAAGCGCGCCGACCTCCTCACGGCGTACGCCGATAGCGGGCAGCACGATGTGGCTGGGCGGCAGCTCCAGCAACTGCATGATCCGCTCGCCCAGGTCGCTCTCGACGGCATCGACGCCCCGCTCGCGCAGGTAGGGCGTAAGCCCGCATTCCTCGGAGAGCATCGACTTGCTCTTGACGAGGTTCCGCCCGCCGTGCTCCTGCACCAGACGCCACACCGTGGCGTTCATCTCGTCGGCGTCGGCGGCCCAGTGCACCGCCATGCCATTGGCCGTGGCGTTGCGTTCGAACTCTTCGAGGTAATGCCCCAGATGGCTCAGCGTATGGCGCTTGATCTCGGACGACATGCGCCGCAGGTCTTCCCATTCGGGCACCGTGCGTGCCATCTTGTCGCGCTTTTCGCGTACGGCGTAAAGCGCCTTGTCGTGCCACGCCGTGCGATCGGCGTCGGCGATGAATTTCGCGGCGGCTTTGGAGTGGGTGCTCATAACTTCGAATTGAGGATTTCAACGGCATGGATGGTGCGGATTGGGAGTTTGTCGTGGTCGATAACCCCCTGCATGTGCATCAGACACGAAGAGTCGGCGCCCGTAATGTATTCGGCACCCGTAGCCATGTGGTCGCGCACCTTGTCGCGCCCCATGCAGACAGACACGGCGTTCTCCTCGACGGAGAACATGCCGCCGAAACCACAGCATTCATCGCGGCGCGATGGCTCGGCGATGTCGATGTCCCCGACCAGCGAGAGCAGGTCGCGCAGCTTCGACATATAGGGCACGTTCAGCTCGCTGGGCGATGACAGTCCCATTTTGCGCACCCCGTGGCAGGAGTTGTGCACGCTCACCCGGTGCGGGAAACGTGCATCCAGCTTCGCGGGCTTCACCACGTCGTGGATGAACTCGCAGATCTCCCAGATACGCGAATCGACGCAGGCATGCTCGCGGTAATTGTCCAACAACCGCGGATAGCCCTCGCGCACGAAAACCACGCAGCTGGCCGAAGGCCCGACCACGTAGTCGTACTGCGCAAAAAGCGCATCCATATGCGCGGCCAGCGCCCGGGCGTCCTTCTCGAACCCGGCATTGGCCATCGGCTGCCCGCAGCAGGTCTGTCCGAGGGGATAATCCACCTCGCAGCCCAGCCGCGAGAGCAGTTCGTACGACGCACGTCCCACCCCGGGGTAGACGGCGTTGATATAACAGGGTATGAACAATCCTACTTTCATGTTCGTCGGTTTAGTATGCTGTCGCGTATGCCCCAAAGATAGCGGATTTACGGATGAATTGTCCGCCCGTGGACGTTTTTAGGTATAAAAGGGCTATTATTATGCCGAGACATGCCACGAAAAAAGGAGTACCCCGTAAGGCACTCCCCTCCCACGTCGGGCTCGCAAGCCCTATTTCACTTCGATCTGGCGCGTGGCGGCGGCCAGTTCCTCGACCTTCTTCTTGGGAATGTCAATGGTCATCACGCCGTTTTCGACCCTGGCCGAAATTTTCTCGCGCTCGATGTTGTCGGGCAGCAGCAGGTTCTGCTGGAACTGCGTATAGGAGAATTCGCGGCGCAGGTAGGTACCCTTGCGTTTCTTGTCTTCCTCCTTCTCCTCGGATTTCTTCTCCAGGGAGATGATCAGCTCGTTGTCCTCGTTGATGTGGACTTTGAAATCCTCACGGGTCATGCCCGGAGCAGCGACCTCCACCTTGTACTCGTCTTCGTCTTCGATGATGTTGACGGCAGGAGCCGTGGCGTTGCGGCGTTCGGCGAGCCAGTTGTTATCCAGAAATTCGTTGAAAATGCTCGGCAGCCAGTTTTGATTCGTTCTTGCAGGTGTCATAATCTTGTCCTCCTTGTTTTATTTTGGTTTAACTTTATTTTCTTTCGCAGCCCCTTCCGGAGCGGTTTCATCCGTAACAGGTCAAATCCTGTGCCAGCCGCATGAAAACGAAAAAATGTCACAAATTGTCACACATCCTGCTATTCCGACATGACAAACCGGCAAAAAAACCTTCCGGCAGCGACGGAACAGGCGCCCTTTTCGCATTTGCGGAAAAAAGCCTACCTTTGCCGCATGGATTTCGCACGGATACTGACCGAACGCTACGCGCTCTCGGACGAGGGCACGGGTCTGCTCATGCACTCCGCCACGCTGACGCAACACGCCCGCAAGGAGGTCATCATCGAGGAGGGGCAGCGCGACCCGGACGTCTGCTTTGTGGCCGAGGGTTCGGTGCGCACGTACGTCATGCGCGAGGACAAGTGCGTCATCTTCTCCTTCTCGTTCGAGGGCGACCCGGCAACCTCGACACTCGGCACACAGCCCGGCGGCTTATCGCGCCAGACGATCGAAACGATGGAGCCCGCGACGCTGGTACGCATCCCCCGCGCCCGCATGGACGAGCTTTTCGCCGGGAACGCCGAACTGGCCGACTGGGGACGGCGCATGGCCGAGGAGCAGTTGCGCCGCCACGAGGACTATTTCGCCGACTATGCCTGGCGCGGCAAACGCGAACAGTACGGCCGCATGCTGCGCGAATATCCCCAGCTGCTGCAGCGCATCGCCCTGAAAGACCTTGCGGCCTACCTCTTCCTCACGCCCCAAAGCCTGAGCCGCATCCGCGCCGGGGTCAAATAATACGGAAATTACCATAAGTTAACTTTTCCCGGCGCAGAATGCCTTACTTTTGCACCACCTCAATAAAAAGAGGTGCAATTATGTTACGCGACAGTATCGATTACAAAGGCACGGCAGTCGGCAAACTCTTCCGCCGCTTTCTTTTTCCCACGGTCATGGGGATGGTCTTCTCGGCGGTGTTCGTCATCACCGACGGGATATTCGTAGGCCGGGGCATCGGCAGCGACGCACTGGCGGCAGTCAACCTCACCGCCCCGCTCTTCACGCTCGGCACGGGGCTCGGGCTGATGTTCGGCATGGGCGGCTCGGTGGTGGCATCGGTGAACCTGGCGCAGGGCAAACGCCGCGTGGCCCAGATCAACATCACGCAGTCGCTCTTCGTACCGGCACTGCTGATCGTGCTGCTCAGCGCTCTACTGATCCTTTGCCACAAACCGTTGCTGCTGCTGTTGGGCACGCCGCCCGAACTGATGGTTCCCGCGCGCGAATACCTCGTGTGGTTCACGCTCTTCCTCACGCCGCTGGCCGTATTCAACATCCTGATGTTTATCGTGCGGCTCGACGGCGCGCCCCGGTTCGCCATGGCGTGCAACATCATGGCGGCCTCGATCAACATCGTGCTCGACTATCTTTTCATCTTCGAATTCGGGTGGGGGCTCGCGGGCGCGGCCATCGCAACGGGAGTCGGCTACATAGTAGGCTCGGGCGTGATGCTGCGGTACATGCTGCGCCACAGCCGGACGCTGCACTTCATGAAGTTCAAAACCAGCTACAAGAGCCTGCGCCTCACGGCCCGCAATCTGGGCTACATGACCTACATCGGGTTCCCGGCGCTGCTGAGCGAGCTGGCCATTTCGTGCCTGATGGTCGTGGGTAACTACACGTTCATCCGCTACACCGGCAAGGACGGCGTGGCGGCGTACAGCATCGCCTGCTACATCTTCCCGATCATCTTCATGGTCTACAACGGCATCATCCAGTCGGCACAGCCGATCATCAGCTACAACTACGGCGCAGGGCTGATGCGGCGCGGCAGGGATGCGTTCGCGATGGCACTCGGCACGGCGTTCGTTTGCGGGCTGGCGGTATTCGGGTTCACGTGGCTGTTCAGCCCGCGAATCGTGGGGCTGTTCCTGACGCCCGACGCCCCGGCCTATGCAATCGCCGTGCGCGGCCTGCCGCTCTTCGCCGCCGGGTATCCCTTTTTCGGGATCAACGTCGCCACGATCGGCTACTACCAGAGCATCGAGCGGGGACGGCTTGCGACGGGCCTCACCGTGCTGCGGGGCATCGTGCTGATGGCCTTCTGCTTCCTCGTACTGCCGCGGCTGGCGGGCGTCGCGGGCATCTGGCTCGCGGTACCGGCGGCCGAACTGGCCACGACCCTGCTCCTGCTCGTACTGCTGCGCCTCGACCGCGGGATGAGGCGGCCTATTCCCGGCGGTATTTCTCCATGAATTCGGTGGGCAGCATCCCGAACTGCGCATGGAAACACTTGGCGAAATAGGAGGTCGACGTGAAGCCCACCATATAGCATATCTCCGTAACACGCAAGTCGTTGGGTTTGGAAAGCAAGTCGGCGGCCACCCTGAGGCGCGTGGAACGCAGGAACTCGTTGGGCGTAGTTCCCGTCAGCGACTTGATGCGCGAGAAAAAGAGCGTACGGCTGACATTCACGGCTGCGGCGATATCCTCGACCGAAAGGTTCGAATTGGAGATGTTGTCCATGACATACTGGTTCACCTGCGCCATGAAACGGTTGCCCGAAGGGCTCGCCGCGTCCCCGTCCATGACCAGGTAGGGCATCTTCGAGAATTTCAGGCGCAGCCGGCCCCGGATGTCGATAAGCGCCCGGATCTGGCGGTCGAGGTAGTCCACCGACAGCGGCTTTTCGAGGTAGGCGTCGGCACCCGCCTCCAGCGCACGCACCTTCGCCGCCGAAGAGGAGTCCACCGAAACCAGCACCACGGGAAGGTGATCCAGCGCCGGGTCGTTGCGGATCGCCGCGCAGAGCGCCACGCCGTCCATCCCCTTCATCGCCACGTCGCTCACGACGGCCGCAATGCCCCGGCTTCGGAGCAGGTCGAGCGCCTCACGCCCGTCCGCCACACAATGGATCGTATAGCTGCCGGAAAGATGCCGCACGAAAAAGTCCGCGAAGTCGGCATTATCCTCGGCCAGCAGGATGTCGGGCAGCCGTTTCTGCACCTCGGGTTGCACGGCCGCCACGGCCGGCTGCCCGGCAGGCACTCCGGAATCGCCATCCGCCCCGGGGACGGGACGGGGTGCACCGAGCGGAACCGTCACCGTAAACTCCGTCCACTGTCCCACGGCACTTTCGACCCCGAGCACGGCGCCCATCCGGGTCGCCAGGCTCTTCGCCACGGCGAGCCCCAGCCCCAGCCCGCTGCCGGAGACACACTTGTCCGACGTATAGAAAGGTTCGAATATCCGTGCCTTCTCCGCCCGGTCTATCCCCGCGCCGTCGTCACGGACACGCACACGGAACACATCGCCGGGCACCTCCCCGCCGGGGCCTTCGAGCGTCACGTCGATGCGGCTCTCGGCGAATTGGTAGGCATTACCGAGTATCTGGCCCACGATCTTCGAGAAGTGGTCGCAGCACATCTCGGCCGTGAGGGCTTCGCCGGGCAGCCCGAGGTGCACCGCGATACCCCGCCGCGGGACGGCATCCCCCACCGCCGCGACCACCGTCCGCAATACTTCCCGTACGTCGACGCGCTCCGGGGCACGGGAAGCGGCATGCTCGCCCTCCTCCGCGCTTTTCAGGTTCAGGATCTGGTCGACCAGCGTCCGCAGCCGCTCGCAGTTCTTGCGGATGATGTCCACGTCGTCGCGCAACCCGGGCAAATCCCCGGCGCGCTTGGCGATCTCCTCGACGGGTGCGGCAATCAGCGCAACGGGCGTACGTATTTCATTGGCCACCTCCGTGAAGAGGCTCACCTTGGCCTCGAGCAGGTCGAGCTTGTTCTTGCGGGTGATCGAGGCGATCTGCTCGCGGTGCGCGCGGCCGATCCTGCGGCGCAGCCACAGGCCGCCGCCCGCCACGGCCAGCAGAGCCAGCACGCCGTAGGCCACGACCATGGCGCGAGCCATCCACCACGGCGGCAACACGAGGATCTCGACCACGGCCTCCTCGCCGAACTGCTCGCCGCCGGTCGAGGCGCTCACGACGAAGCGGTAACGGTTCGGCGGCAGGTTGGTGTAGGAGACATGCTGCACCCCGGCCCCTTCGTCCAGGCCGGTGGTGATCCATTTGTCGTCGAAGTTCTCCAGCCGGTAACGGTAGACCGTCCTTAGCGGCGAGGAGAAGTTGAGGGCAATGAAATCGAGGCTGAACGACATCTTCCGTCCGCGCAGGCGCACCGAGCGCTGGCAGTCGATGGTATTGGACAGCAGCCGGCCGTCCACGGGCACGCTGCGGTTGAAGAGCTTGAAATCGGGGAAGACGACGCTGAGCTTGGCCGAATTCTCGCGGCGCGTGAAATCATAGGGATAGAACTTGTTGATGCCGTTGTTGCAGCCGATGTAGATATGCCCGGTCGAGGACTTGATGCCCGAATTGGCGTTGAAGATATTGGCCAGCAGTCCGTCGTCGGAGGTGAACTTGTAGATCGACTGCGGGCCGTTCCCGGGGCTGTATTTCAGCAGCCCGCGGTTGGTCGTGAGCCACAGTTCGCCGCCGTTCTGCACGATCTGGAACACGGCGCAGTTGCCGTAGGGCAGCATGTCGAACTCCCTGGAGAGCGTGTCGGCCGCGATGTCGTAACGGCAAAGCCCGCAGCCGTGGGTGCCGATCCACAGGTTGTCCCCCTCGACGGCCAGGCAGCTCACGAAATCGGAAAGCCCGCCCCCGGAATCGTGCGAGCAAAGGGTGAACCTGCCGTCGTCGAACCCGTAGCGGATCAACCCCTTGCCCAGCGACGCGAACCACAGGTGCCCGCGGGCATCCTCGCAGATGTCCACCACGTCGCTGTTATGTCCCAGGCCGAATGCGCACGTGATGGTCTGCGAAACGTCGTCGTAACGGCAGATGCCCATTTTGGTGCCGATCCACAACTGCCCCCGCGAATCGCGGAAAACCGAATAGACGTCGAGATTGTCGAGTCCCGTGCCGGCCTGCGTGAAGTGCTTCATCTGCCGCGTGCGCAGGTCGATGCGGTAAAGCCCGTCGCCATACGTCCCGACCCACAGCCATCCGCCGTCGATGGTGAGCGCATGGATGTTGAGCGCCCGGTCGCGCGGGTCGACCGCCACGGGCGTATAGCTGCCCGTACGCGGATTGTAAAGGCTCAGCCCCCCGTCGTCGCTGCCGATCCAGATATTCCCCTCGGGATCCTCGCAGAATTTGCTGATGATATGCCCGCACCCCTCGCCGGCCTCGATGAGCGTGAAAAGCGAACTGAGCGGCGAGAGGTAGTTGATGCCGCCGAAATAGGTTCCGATCCACACGCCGCCGTCACGATCCTTGAGGATGGAGTGGATGAATTTGTCGTTGAGCCGTCCATTCCGGTTGGTCGTGCCGTTGTCGACATGCTCGAAACTGCGGTTCTTGGTATTGAAATTCACCAGGCCGTGATCCGTCCCGAGCATGATTATCCCCGGGGCGTATTCGATCATGCTCCGCACGCGGCCGTACGCCTCGCCGTCCTCCGGGCGGTTGCAGGTGAACGTCAGCCGCGAAAGTTCGAACTTGTAGAGCTCGCAGGCATACCCTGCGATCCAGATGTCGCCGAACGAATCCTGGCACATGGTACTGATGCGCGAAATCGGCTCGCGCGTGAGCGTGTCCTCGACCCGGAAAGTGGAGAAACGGTTGTTCTCGGGGTTGTAGCGGCTCAGCAGCGAACCGCCGCCCGAAGCCACCCAGATGTTGTTGTCGTGGTCAAGCAGGATCTTCACGATGACGTCGGACGAGAAGGCCTCGGGGTATTTCGCGGCGTTATAGTGTTCGAACGTGCCGCTCTTGAGGCTGTAACGGTAGAGGCCGTCGCCGAGCGTCCCGATCCACATGTTGCCCGCGACGTCCGCCGCAAGCGAATAGACCAGCAGGTTGCGGCGCTCCCGGCCATCGCTGCCCAGGATGGGCAGGTGGACGAACGACTCGTCCTTCGAGTCGAAGATATAGACCCCGTCGCTGGTTCCGACCCATATGCGGTCGCCGTTGGGGAACCCTTCGCCGCAAAGGCTGTAAATGCAGTTGTTTTCGAGCGTATTGCGGCGGCGGTAATCGGAGCGGTAGTTGGTGAAATCGTAGGAGTTGAACCGGTCGAGGCCGTCGGCCGTGCCGACCCAGACATACCCCTTGTCATCCTGATAGAGGCACTGGATGGTGTTCGACGACAACCCGCTGTTGTCGGTATAATACCTGAATTTGTGCTCCATACCGTTCCCTGCACGCAACACCAGACACATCACGACCGCACATACCGCACATTTCACCCTCGATTCCATAGCGCCGACCCTTTAGAGAACTTTATAATCTTTATCATTCCATCCCGCAAAACCGACGCAACCTTTCCCGGGGCGGAAGCATCCGATGGGAAAAATACTTTCTTTCCTTAATATATACAAATACAAGGCACCATTATACCTATTTCGGGCAGCAGAAATGCGCCGTCCGGCTCCGAAGCGGAAGGCATTATCCGTCGGGGCACCGCCCTTACGCGCCGCAATCCGCCGCCCCGCCCCGAAGACATGCCGCCCCCGGGCGGACGGCCGATGCCATCCGCAATACAGACACAGGATACGGGTCGCTATCCCCGTGAATAACAGGGAGTACCCGGAAATGAGCCGGGAAGAGGGGGGGGGAATTCGGGATTCATGGCCGCCGGATGTTTACCTGATCTCACCGATATCGTCCAGCGGCCAGTCGTCGGTGCGGAACGGGACAAGGGGCTGCCCCATCGTCGTCATGACATTGGCTTCGGAGCAGTAATTGCGGAAGGCGTAGCGCACCGCCACCGGGTCAGACACCCGATCGGAGCTCACTTCGATCCGGTTGTCCCAATATTTGAAATTCGCAACGGCAGGGTGGAAAACCCGGTCTTCGCCCGCAATCTCGAAGCCGCCCGGACGAAGATAGCCGTCCGGGCCGAAGGCCACGAAGCTGTCGACGCCGTTTTGGGCCCGGACGGGCAGGTTGTCGAAAGTCAGCACCAGTTTATTGCCGTCGCGCTCCATCGACTTGTATACCGGCGCCGGGGCGGGCAGCCCCGTCACCCCGTAATCGTTCGCCAGGGCGAGGAACGCCAGCCGCTCCCCCACTTCGCGCTTGCGCGCCGGATGGATGCAGGTCGGGTTGCCCAGGTCGGTCGTGGCAGCGATCCCCGAGTGCGGGATTTCGGCCAGCGCACGGTACTGCGCCTCGATCACCAGCGGCAGCGAACGCAGTGTGTCGCCCTCGTAGCGGTAAGGCGCCAGCTGCGTATAGTAGAACGGCATCTTCCCGTCGCCCCAGGTTTCCCGCCAGAGTTTGACGAGCGAGACCTGCAACGCCTTGTAATCGTACCAGTTCTTGCGGTTCGACTCACCCTGGTACCAGATGAACCCTTTGGCCGTATAGCGGCAGACGGGCAGGATCATTCCGTTGTAGAGCCGCTGGGGAATGCTGTTGTCGTAGGTTCCCGACTTGGCAACGGCGTGGTCGATGCCCGGCGTCGCGTCGATGGCGTCGACGGTCATCCACGCCTCGATGGTCGAACCGCCCCAGTTGGAGGTGATGAGCCCGACCGGAATGCCCAGCGCCTTGTAGAGCATACGCCCGAAAAAATAGCCCACGGCGCTGAACTGGCCGACGGAGGCGGGCGTCGCGGTCTGCCAGGCCGCATCGCAATCGTCCAGGGGCGTCTTGGACGAGACCCTGGGGACGGTGAACATCCGAATGCCGGGGTACATGCCCGCATCGGCGATGGCATCGACCGCCCCCTCGACGGGTTGGAACATGAATCCGCTCACGGGCATCTCCATGTTGGACTGTCCCGAGCAGACCCACACCTCGCCCACGAGGACATTGTCAAGCACGAGCGGTTCGCCGTCGCTGACAGTCACGGTATAGGGGCCTCCGGCTTCGCCCGTGGGGAGCTTCAGCGCCCAGCGGCCCGAGGCATCGGCCCGGGTTTCATGCGTGCGGCCGTCCCACGAGGCAGTGACCCGTACCCGGCTGCGTGGCGATGCTTCGCCCCAGAAATTCACTTCGGCATTGCGTTGCAACACCATATTGCTCCCCAGCACGGCGGGGAGTTTCACCCGCGCCGGGAGCTGCACGGCCAGCAATAGCGCCAGCACGACGGAAAAGAGCCGTTTCATCGGAAAAAGTCGTTTATTTTTTATCGGTCTGTTTCTTATCGACGACCACGCGGTCGCAATTCCGCGTGATGAAATTGCGCTTTTCGTCGAGTACATAGGGATAATCGTCGGTGTATTCGATGACGTTGTCGCGCGTGAACACGAACCCGTCGACACAGTAGAGGTTGACGATACGCGGGTCGAACACGCGGAAGGTGTTGCCCTCGACCCGGATGTTGCGGTGGTAGCGGCTGGTCTCGCGGTCGGGGATGCCGCTGCCCACGGCAATACATGCCGAGCCCCAACCGGGACTGCCGTAGTTGCCGTTCTCGAAGAGGTTGCGGCGGATCACCACGTCGCGCACGCCCGACTGCTCGTACCAGTAGTTGGCGTCGCCTTCGATCAGAATGGCCGCCCCGGCGATGTGGAAGTAGTTATCCTCGATGACCATGCGGTTGCGCGAGCCCAGCAGCAGGCCGCGCGCCCGGTTGCCGCGCATGCGGCAGCCCTTGATGAGCACCTCGGGATATTCATCGTCGGCCGCCACGACATGCATGGGCTCGACCCCGTCGGGGAGCGGCTCGGTGAAGGTGACTTCGGTGTAAACCTTGTTGAGGCGCCTGACTGACTTCACCGTCCGGCGGGCATAGGTCTCCACGTTGTTGTTGTCGACCAGTTCGAGGGTCATCCCCGGCACGATGAAATCCACGCCGTACTGCCCCGAGTTGCGCCAGCGGAGCAGCAGTTTGTCGGCGCCCCCGACCTTTTCGACGGCCATGTACAGCCCGTGGATATTCGTTGCGTCGTCTTTCTGGTTCTCGAACGTGCAGTCGATCATGCGGATGTAGCCGCCGCAGTTGACGTAGTGCGTGGCGTCGGCCGTAATGCTGATCATGCGCCCCTTGCCGGGCGAGGGGACGATCACCAGCTTGCGAAGCTCGATGTCGCGGCTGCGCTGCGCGATCACACCCATGCCGCCGCAGTGGTAGAGGTTGACGTCGCGGATGGCAACGCCCCGGCAGTCGGCGAGCGTGAAACCGGGGTTGTAACGCGCAGCCGCGCCGAATACCATCACGTTGCCGACCGTGGCGGTCAGGTCTTTACGCAGGATGCGGATGTTGCCGTTGGCGCATTTTTCGGCCGGGATCGTCCGGTTCGACAGCCAGTAGTCCGTGGCACGGAACGCCGGTTCGCGCCGCACGGCGTCGAACTCCAGCAGGTTGGAGAAGGGGTACACCGTACCCTCGGCATCGCGGAAACGCAGGCAGCCGTTGACGATGTCGCAGAGGTAATCTTCGGGGAACTCGATTTCCAGCCAACCGTCGCCCTTCGCCACAACGGTGCCCTCGGAATTGAACGTACGGGTGAAGTCGATCGTCAGGTCGCGCACCGTAATGTTCTCACAGTCTTCGAGGCTGAACGGCGAAATGAAGCCCGTGAAGAGCAGTTCGGTGCCGTTGCCGTCGATCTCGAAGTCGCGCATACCCACCAGGTCGAACGCAATGCGCTTGAGGCTCTCGTCGTTGTTGCTGATGAACTGGTACTTTTCGACCGCCCGGTCGGGGCGCATGCGGAGCTGGCCGCCGGGCAGCACGAGCCGCGAGGCGCCGACCTCGGCACAGTGTTCCAGCGCGGCCCGCACGGCGGGCACGGCATCCGTCCCTGCAGCGCCGGGCGCGAGGAAATCTTTCAGGTAGACGGTTTTTTCCGCCGCAGGTGCCGCATATACGGCCAGGATGGCCAGCAGGGCGGCGCAGCATTTTCTCAGGGTTCGGTTCATAAGGGTCGTATTTTTCGGATAGGGTTATTTGTTATCAGCCGGTTCGATCTTCAGCGCGAAGCCGCCGCCGGGCGCCACGGGTATTTGCAGCCGTGTCGCGGAGGTCACCCGTTGCGTGGAGAGCACATAGCGGGCGGGCTCCGCAGCCGAGCGGTCGTCGGCGAGCAGCGTGGCCGTATACTCCCGCCCGGGGTCGAGCAGCGACAGGTCGACATCGAGCGTGCGCGGCGTCCAGCCGGTAAGCCCGCCCACATACCAGCAATCCTGCCGTTTGCGTGCCGTGACGATATATTCGCCGATCTCGCCCGCGAGCACCCGCGTCGTATCGAACACGACGGGCAGCGAAGCGATGAAGCGCGTGCAGGCCTCGTCGGCCATGTAGCGCGTCGGAGAGTCACAGAGCATCACCAGCGGTGCGTCGAAAACCACGTAAGCCGCCACCTGGTGCGCCCGCGTGCCCTGGCTCATCGGGTTGCGGTAGTCTATCCGGAAGCCTTCGCGCGTGGCATTGCGGTAGGCGCCGGGGGTGTAGTCCACCGGGCCCTGCACCATGCGGATGAAGGGGAAGGTCACGTCGTAGAGCGGTATGTCGGGATTGCTCCACTTGAGTTCCTCCAGCCCGAAGACGCTTTCGAAATTGACGATATTGGGATAGGTGCGGTTCTGACCCGTGGGTTTGTAAACGCCGTGGATATCGAGCACCAGGCGGTGCGCGGCGGCGACCCGGGCAAGGCGGTAGACCAGCTCGACGGCCTTCTGGTCGTCGCGGTCGATAAAGTCGACCTTGAAGCCGCGGATACCTAATCCGGCATAGTAGCTGCACGCCTCTTCGAGCTTGGCGTCGAGCACGTTGCCCACGACCCACAGCATCAGCCCGACACCTTTGGCGTCGGCATAACGCACCAGTTCGGGCAGGTCGATCTGCTCGACCACGGACATCACGTCGCCGGCCTTCGGATTCGACCACCCTTCGTCCAGCACGACGTATTCGAGCCCGTAGTCGGCCGCGAAGTCGATATAGGCCTTATAGGTTCGCGTGTTGATGCCCGGCTCGAAGTCCACGCCCGTCAGCCCCCAGTCGTTCCACCACTCCCAGGCCACCTTGCCGGGCTTCACCCACGAGCAGTCGCCGATGCGGTTCTCTGCGGCGAGGGCATAGACCAGGTCGTTGGTCGGGAGTTCGCGGTCCTGGTCGGCCACGGCGAGGATACGCCACGGATATGTCCGCGTGCCCTCGACGCGGGCGATATAGTCGTGGCGCGTGGCGACCTTCTCCTGGCAGCGGCGCTCGTGAAGGTAGCAACTGTCGGGCACGGCGGCAAACAGCCCCCGCAGGCCGCCCGCCGAGGGCGTCAGGAACATGCCGGGATAGGCTTCCAGGTCGGCTTCGCAGACCAACACGCGGCCGGCGGCGCCGCAGTCGGCGGCCAGCGGCAGCAGGACGGGTTTTTCCGTTCCCAGCGCGCTCAGGCGGCACTTCTCATACTGGCTCTGGTAGGCGTTGCACAGGCCGTCGGAATAGGCGGCGAACAACCCGGGGTCGCCCGCGAAATTGAACTCGGCCACTTCACCGGCCACGGTTCGTTCGCCCGGCAGATGCGTTTCGATACGGTAGGCGCACCCCTGGTCGAAGACCCGGAAAGTCACGGCATAACCGCCTTCGAAGGTAAGCCGCAGCTGGTTGTAATGCTCCGTGAAGCGTGCCTGCCGGTAGAAGGGGGCCTCGACGACCCGTTCCACCGTTTCGCGCCGCGCATCGGTCACCTTCGCACCGCGTCCCAGCACCGTACCGTCGGCGAAGTGCAGCCCGATGGCCGAAGGCAGCAGCACGGGCGTACCGTGGCGGGTCACGGTATAGGTCAGCGAGTCGGCCGCACGAATCCCGACGCAGAGCGTCCCGTCGGGCGAGGTGACTTTGAAATCAGTCCCGGGGCCGGACGAGCAGGCGGCCGCGAAGGACAATGCAAACGAAATGGCGAAGCAGCGGAAAAGGTTCATAGGTAAATCGGATTGTTAATCGGTTAGTTTCACCCGTATCGTCGCGCCGGGTGCCGCGCGGTATATTTTCGGTTTTGCGCCGGGCCGGGCCACCGTAATGCGGAGCCTGCCGTCCGCCTCGCGCCGGGCAGTGATGTCGAAATCGGAGCGGAACGCCCGGATATGGCGCAGGGACATGCTCTCCCAGGCAGCGGGCATGGAAGGCGTGAGGTCGAACGACCGCAGCCCCGTGGGGCGGATGCCGAACAGGCCCTCGGTGATGATGCGGCAGTAGAGCCCGCTCTCGGCCGAAAGGTGGCGCTGCGAGCCTTCGGGCCACGCCTCGATGGGATAAGGCACATGGTCACCCAGCAGGCGCCGCTGCGAATAGCGGTGCAGCAGTTCGGTCGCACGGTCGGCCTGCCCCACGTTGTAGATCCCGCGCAGGGCGTAGAGCGTCGAGCGATCCCAGAACGTCGAACCGCCCTGCTGGGTCAGCAGACCGTCGTCGGTCATCAGCTCGGGGCCGAGCAACGCCCGGACGGTGCCTTCGCTGCGCTCCTTCAGCCCCACGATCAGCGGCATGCAGATCCACGAGCGCAGCAGCGTATTGCCTGTATAGTAGCGGTAGGTGTCGTACCCGCCGACCTCGCCGCCGAAGTGCGCGTCGATAGCTCGGGCGAGCGCCCCGGCCTGTGCGGCATAGCGGGCGGTCTTGGCGGATTCCACGCCCAGCTCGCGGCCGAGCGACACGGCCGACAGCAGTGCATCGTAATAGAGCGTCGAGGTGCAGAGGTTGGCATCGCCGGTGGGGAAACGCCCCTCCAGTTCGTCGGTGTCGGAAGCCACGACGCCGTCCGCCGTAAGCTGGCGGCGGCAGTATTCGAGGCACCACCCGACGAGCGGCCACAGCTCGGCAGCCTCGGCACGGTCGCCGCGCGCAAGGGCGTAGCGTGCCGCCCCGCAGGCGATCATCGCGGCGTCGCCGCGGTCGCCCGCGCCGTTCCAGATGTCGTCGCCCTCGGCGATGACCGAGCTGGGCAGCGGTTCGTATGCGGGGTTCATGAAGCGGGCGAAATGGCGGAACGAATTGAGCGCCGAGGCATTGCCCACCCCGTAGCCCAGAAAGGGGAAGAAGGGGTTGACGTATTCGGCCTGGTCGTTGGCCCAGATGGCCGCATAGTAGGATTCGCCGCCGGGGGCGTGCATGTAGCCGCCCCTGGTCGCAACGATGCTCTCGGCGGCCCGCAGCTTGGCATAGCGGAATTGGGTGTCGATCACCGGGTCGGGGGTTTCGAGCACGAGGTTCGCGTCGATGCACTCCCTGACGAACGCCTTCCGGGCGGCGAACTCGGCCGCCACGTCGGGGTGCAGGGGCTCTCCGCCGCCCGGGTAGGCCTGGAACACGGCGTCGAACGCAAGCGAGTCCCCCGCGGCAAGCGTAAAGGTGCCGCTGCCCGCGATGTCGCCCCGCACAACATAGCTGCCCGTGACGCCCTTGGCCGGGTCGGTCGTTATGACCTGCGAGAATTCGGGTACGGAAACCGTCAGCGGCTTCGCCCCGACGTTACGCAGCATATAGCGCTCGCACATGAGCGGCAGCGTGCGCGAAGGGAAGATCGTACGCGTCATCTCCACGACGGGCTCGGGTTTCATGTCCCGCGCCGAACCGACGTTCATCTTGCCCACGCCCCAGAGGCTCCGTACCTCCAGCGCACCGTCGATGGCCACCTGCCCGACCCGTTCGTCCTGCAAAGCCAGGCCGTTGACGCCCAGCAGCGAAGGGATGTCCGCGGCCATGCGGTACATCAGGCTGGCGTGGGTGTTGTTGGGCAGGGTGCGCAGCAGGGGGAAGACGAGCGAACGTTCCTGGCGGAACGCCCCGCGCGAGTCGACGCCCCAGCGGAGCACGAAGGCCATCCGCTCGCCGCTCATCTCGATGTGGTCGTCGTGCGGGATATCGCTGCCGACCTTCCACACGATGCCCCGTCCGTCAGGGGCGATCTGCCAGCGTTGTCCGCATACGGCAACTGCGGACAGCATGAAAATGCAAGTCAGTAAGGTTCTTCGGGTCATAGTTCGGTGTTTAGTGATTGAGAGCCCTAAAGATAGCAATTATTCGTCAATTCCTACGGTGCGCACCAGTCCGCAGCCGCGTTTGAGCCGCAACCGGAGCGTATGCTCCCGCTGCCCGGCAAAACGGGCGTTCTGCAACTCGTAGAGCGGCAGCCAGCCATAGGCTTTCACGCCGTCGTATTCCGCCTCGACCAGGCAGTTGCAATAACGCACGCCAAACTCCTCCTCGGGTTCGAAAATTCGCGCAACGGGAACCGTACAGCGTCCGCGGCGGTCGGTCGCGGCCCCGGCCTGCGGCTCGGCGGTCACCGTATAGGTGTACCACCGCACGGGATAGAACCGCACGACAGCCCCTTTGGCCGGGCTTGCGTCGGCATCCGCCACCTCGATCCGGATACGGTCGGGCAACACGCCCGCCACCAGGTCGTCGATGTCTACGTTGCGGTCGGCGGCATGGTCGATCATGTGGACGGCATAGTCGCTCCAGAGCTCCTCGCCATAGGGATAATTCATGATGCACCGCACGCCGGAAAACGCCTGTCCGTTGACGGGGTTCTTGTCCGCGTCGACCTTCATGGCATAGATGTCGGGGACGCCCCGCGCATGACCGAACTCGTGGATGATGCCGTCGATGGCGTTCTTCTCGAACGGGCTGTTGAAACGGTCGTTGTGCGTGCGCGAATGGTAGATGGCCTGGATCCCGTCGCCGTACCAGCCGCCGCCCGTCTCGCGGGGATCGGACTTGTAACCGTCCATCACCACCAGATAATCGTGGTCGGGATGGGGCTTGCGGATCTGGTCGGCCGACACGCCGTCGTAGATGTAGAAGGCGTCCCAATCCACCACGAAATCGTAGACCGCACGCAGCTGCGCCCCGTAGTTGAAAGCACGGTTGACGCGCCGGAACATATCTTCGGTCAGTTGCACGACCCGGTCGCGCCCGCCCAGCGAATCGACCGATTCGCGGTCGATGCCGACCTTGACGCGGAAGGTATAGACCGGTTGTGCGGCAGCGCGGAACGCGGCGGCCACGACCAGGGCCAGGAGGGCTGTTCGCAAGGTATTCATCGGCATCAGTTTCTAAGCGATTCCTCGATCAGGGCCAGTTCCCCGGGCGTATAGGTCGCCGCCACGACATCTTCGCCCGCGGCCTTCGAAACGTAGGAGAGGAAGAAGAGGAATTTGTCGTAGGGCGTCTCGAGCCCTTCCTGCCCCGAGTCGCCGAGCGCGTAGAGTTCGCGGAACGCCTTTTTGTAGACGTCCCACCCGTAACGCTCCTTGATGCGCAGGAAGGTGTAATGCAGGGCATCGCCGTTGTTCTTGGGGATGCCGGCGCCGATGGTTTCGTCGTAGAAAATCTTGTAGTAGTTGATTACATCGGCACCCCGGTAGCAGATGTCGCGCTGCGACATCGTACCGTCGCACGCTTCGAGGGCATAGGACATGCGGAAATTGGCGAAAATCTCGTCGTTCCAGTTCCAGCGTCCCGTACCCGAAATGTTTCCCTGCGAGAAGACATGGCCGATCTCGTGGATGATGCCGAAGCCCCAGTCGCCGAACTCGACCGTGCGGTCGAGCAGCTTCGACACGGCGACGTGGCTGTTCCACAGGATCGGGTTGCCGGCCAGCGCCCAGTAACCGGGTTCGATGCCCGGCGTGTTGAGGATCATGATTTTGCGCCCGTCGAAGGGCACGTCGCCCACCAGGTCGCGGTAAGCCTCGTACGTGCGGTCGAGCTTCGAGAGCCAGGCGTCGATGTCGGCATCGGAGACGGTCACCTTGTCGCGGTCGAGTTTCAGCACGATGTGTTCGCCCTCGCGGGTATAGAGGGCCTCCTCGGGCGCCGGCGTGACCTTCACGTTGTCGTACCATACCGTCCCCGAGGCCTTGCCTCCGTTGTAGGTGCCCCAGGGGAATCCCAGGCCGCAGCAGACGACGGCTTCGCCCTGCCGGTCGGGCACGAAATCCAGATACACTTCCGTCCAGTCGTTGGTGCCGTAGGCGAACTCCGAGGCATTCCACGACTGTTCCAGTCCCTCGGGGTCGAGGTAGAGCACGGCGCCGCGGCCGTCCTGCACGCTGTCGCACTTCATCAGCGCACTCAGGCGGTAGAGCTTGCCGGGATGCAGCCCCGTAAGTTTGTGTTTGATGGCCAGGGCGGTCTTTTCGGCGCTGGCGATCTTCACGCATCCGCTGCCGTCGGCACCGCCTTCGGGCAGGTATTCGACCGTGCCGGGCACCTCCCCGGCGTTATGGTTCCAGTAGCGCGCGAACCTTTCGGGCCGGTCGAAATTGTCGGAGAAGACCTTGACCTTCGAGCCGAAGGCGCACAGACACAGCACGCACGCTGCGACGGCGGCGAGTAGAAATACCACTCTCTTCATTTTCGCATTGGGTATTAATTGCCGCCCGGCAGAGGCGACGCATCGCCCCGCGACGGGATACGGCGGTTATTATTGCAACTGTTTGCGGATCGAAGCCAGCTCGGCCTCGGTGAAATACTGCGCTCTGACATCCACGTCGCGCCCGGTCAGCCGGGTAGCGTGCTTGGAAAGCAGCGAAAGCAGGTATTCGAACTTGTCGTATTTACCCGAGGGCGCGCCGCCCGTGGTCGTCAGTTCGCGGAAAGCGGCCTTGAAAGGTTCCCAGCCGATGCCGCCCGGGCCGGCCAGACGACCGAGCATGTAATGGATGCCGTTGTCGTTGACCTGCGTGTAGACCGTATTGTCGTAATCCTTCTTGTACATGTCGAGAATCTCGCGCCCGGTGTAGACCCGTTCGTCCATCCAGACCTTGCCCTGGTTCTGTTCCAGGCCGTACTGCATCCGGAAATTGGCGAACATCTCGTCGTTCCAGTTCCAGCTCGAATTGCCCAGGTTGAAGACGTGCCCCAGTTCGTGCATCAGGCCGAAGCTCCAGGTGCCGTGCTGCGCCAGCTCCTCGAAGGTCGAGGTGACGGCCGAATAGTTGCTGCTCCACAGGATGGGATAGCCCGCCAGCGCCCAATAACCGCTTTCGAGCCCGCGCGACGAAAGGATCGCCAGCTTGCGCCCCTCGTGCGGGGTCGCCCCCACCAGGTCGGCATACGACTCGTACATCCTGTCCAGGTTGGCGATCCACTCGGTGATCTGCGACGCCGAGGCGTAGACCTGCGAGGGTTCGACGAAGAGGCGGATATGCTCGCCTTCCTGCATGAAAAGTTCGTCGGTGACCTTCACCACGCTCACGTTGTCGAAGTAGGCCGTGCCGGTCGAATAGCCGCCGTTGGTCGTCCCGCCGTAACGGAACCCCAGCGAGCAGACGATCTCGGCAGTCCCGTCGTCCTGCGAAAGGAAGTCGAAATGGAGCGACGTCCAGTTCCTGAGGTTGGTGCCGTAGAGGAATTTCGAGGCGCCCCAGAACTGCTTCTGGGACATGTCGAACAGGATGGCGCCGCGCCCCTCGTCCTGCGGAATGTCCGAATATTTGACCTTGGCATACATGCGGTACATCTGGTCGGGTTCCAGCCCCGTAAGCTTCTGTTTGATGCCCACGCCGCAACGGCCGTTCTCGGGGAACTGCTGGATCTTGATGCAGCGGCTGTCGTTGACGCCGGCACCCTCGACCACCTCGACCGTCACCTTGCCGCCGTTGTGGAAATCGACGCGCGTCCAGCCTTCGAGCCCCTTTTCGAAGCCGCTGTTGACGACCTCGACGGCATTGGGATCCACGACGGGCGGCACGGGAGGTTCGGGCCCGGGCTCGCCGTCACCGTCGCCGCCGCACGACCAAAGCGCCGCGGCCGACAGGACTACGCACAAAAAGAATCGCATTTTTTTCATAATCGGTATATTTAAAATTCAATCATTTCAGGGTTTTCAGCGCGGCGATCTGTGCCGGAAAGGTTACAGGCCGGAGCAGCCCCCTGCCAGCAGGGCAGCGGTTGCCGATGGCCGGGGGATACCCTGTGTACCCCCGGCCATCGGCCCTGCCAGACCGTCAAAGGTCTGCACGGTTGGACAGTACCACTTCGATACCGAATCCGCCCGTCGCGCCGTACGCACCGTCCATAACCCGGAGGTTGAAATAAATATCCCCCGTGTCAGTGTCCAGATAACTGCCGGAATCGACAATCTGGTCATAACCGTCAGCTCTTTCGTTGGGACGATCCGAGAAATCGACGAGTACCCGCCGATTGGGATGTCCTGCGACCGTTTCGTCCGAAATATTGAAGTAAATCAGGCCGCCTGTCCACGTCTGGTTGTAATTGATGATGTACTTCTGCTTCTTCGCATTCCGCGACTCGGCATAGCCGTCCTGTCCTGCGATGAAAATAGCCGGTTTCAGAACGCGGTTGCTTTTTTCTTCGCCCCAGACTTCCTTGTCGTAGGTGCCCTTGAGCGTCTTGTTCACCTCGATGTAGAATGTCGACGGGCCCGTTACGATCGTGCCGTCCACCAGTTCGCTGCTCTTGAGGGTCAGCGGAACCATGTATTTATCGGCGCCGTCGTAATCCAATTCCGACAGATCGAGCTCGAACGAGAGTTCGCCGTATTGGCTGCCGGCCTGAATTTCAGTCGGGGTAACGACCACCTTGGCGGCATCCAGCGTCTTGAATGCAGTCCCGTGCTCCGTGTTGTAGGTTTCGACCTTCTCCGGTTCGAATACGAAGTCGACAGGCTGGCCGACAGTCATCGGGGAGTTCATCTGTACCCTGATTTTTCCCTTGCCCGACGTTTTTGCGAGGTCAGCGACGTTCGTTACCCATATTTTGAGTTCGGACATCTGAATCAAGACATAAACCGGCTCCCGCTGGACGACCGAATAGTCGTCGGAATGCATTTCGAGCGGCAGCAGGTAGGTGCCCTCACCGCCGATTGCAGCGCAATCGAATTCGATGCGGCTCTCGATTTCCAGCGTTTCCGTATCGAAATCCGATTCCTTGATTTTATAATACTGCTCGGGCAACAGCTGGTAAGAGGTGCCGTGCTCCTCGTTATAGGCATCGACTTTCGATGCATTGACCCGATAGCCGATTTTCGCCACCTCCAGCGTGTTGAAATTGGCCGTGGCGTTCAGCGTAATTTCCTGCGGCAGCGGAATGGTCGGAATGAACTCCAGCTGCGGCATCTGTTCTGGCATCTCCACCTGCACAATCGGCTCGACGATGCTCAAACGCAACAGCGCCTGCATCATCGAACCGCCGTCCTCGACGGGCGTGGAGGCATTGGAAATACGGATGGGGAGCAGCATGTTGTTGGCCGCAGCCATGCCTTTGGCCGCAATCAGGGCTTTGGGATGTATCCGCACGGAAATATCGACGGACTTGACCGTACTTGCAAGTTGCGCATTCTTCGGAATGTCGTAGAACTGTGCTTCCAGCAGTTTATAGTCGGTGTTGTACAATTCGTTGTATTCGGCGAGCAGCGTTTCGTCCACCACGATATCCAATTCCAGTTCTTTCGACAGACCGGCAGTTCTCGAAACATTGATGACGGTTTCGTAGTCGTCATAGATGGATATGGTATTGACCGTGTACAGCCCGTTCTGTTCGAAAACCGGGTCGGGCAGAATATTTATGTCCGAATACTCCACGTCGCAGCCGGTGAAAGGCAGCGCCAGGGCCGCGAGCGCCAGTATCTTAAAAAACTGTTTCATAGCGAATTTTCCATTTTTAAGTTTAACATGTGTCCGGCTGCGGCCATCAATAGTAGGGCGCCTGCACCAGCTGCGTGTTGAGCATGATCTCCGAAGACTTGATGGGCAGGAAGTAGTGCTGGATGTCGAAGCGCTTGTTGGCCACCTTGGTCAGGGTGAAGAACGCCGGGTCGGTGGCACCCGTACCGCGCGACATGTCCAGTCCGTATTCGTCGTGGTTGAACTCGCCGTCGGGGCCATGGGCCGTGAACCAGCGGCGCACGTCGAAATAGCGGTTGCACTCCCACGCCAGCTCGATCTTGCGCTCGTGGCGGATCATCCCGCGCATCTCGTCCTGCGAATAGGTGCCCTCATAGGCCGGGATGCCGGCACGGGTGCGGATTTCGTTGAGGTAATAGAGCGCTTCGTCCTGCCGGGAGGTGCCGTAGTACTCATTCAGGGCCTCGGCATAATTGAGGTAGACCTCACCCAGGCGGATGATGGGGAAAGGCACGTTGAGCATACGCGTCGCCTCGCTGGTCTGCTTGTTGCTGCGGTAATCCAGCGGGAGGTTCTTGCGCACGGAGAATCCCGAGGTGTTCTTGTCGCCCGGGGTGCTGCCGTTGCCGCTCAGCCCCGAGTACCAGAAATCGACCACGCCGTAGCCGTCGGCATCCTGGTAGCTGTCGGTCTTGTTCTCGTAGGCGTACGACAGGCGCTGGTTGGGGAAGTGAACCGAGGCATAGAACCGCGGCTCGCGGTCGACGAACATCCAGAACGTATTGGCGATGGTGCCGTTGCCGGCTTCGGCCGAGAACTTCTTGGAGGCGAACCACTCTTCGAGCGGGCGGCTCGGGCTGCCGTCGGCCATGAAGAAATCGTTGATCATGCCGATGGCCAGCGAATAGCGGCCGTTCCAGCCGTACCAGCGCGCCGGCAGGGCGCACATGCCGTACCACTGCACCGAGTTGGGGTGCCCCCAGATGATCTCGGTATTCTTGCCGGCGCCCCAGGTGGTCGTCACGGCGCGGAGGTTATCCACGATCTCATCGAACGTAGCGTCAGCGGCCGGTTTGAGCAACTGGTATTCGGTCATGTCGATGACCGTCTTGGCGGCATCGGCGGCATCCTTCCACAGCTCCTTGTCATAGGTCTGGGGCATGAGCACCGTGCCGTCGTGATTCGTCCAGTTCTTGTAGGCCGAATTGCCGTTGAAGAGCGGGCTGGCGACCATCAGCAGCATGCGCGACTGGATGGCCCGGGCGGCACCGATGGTGGGGAGCCCCAGCGTGAATTTCTCGTCGCGGGCGGCGGGCATGCCGTTTTCACAGGCCCAGTCGATCTCGCCGTTGATCCAGCGGACGCATTCGCCGAGCGTGTTGCGCGCCTGCGAAGCCCCGATCTGGTCGGCCGAACGGCTGGTCTCTACGATGGGGATCGGGCCGTAGAGGCGCAGCAGCAGGTAGTGGTAATAGGCACGCATGAAGCGGGCTTCGGCACGCATCGTGCGGCGGTCGATCTCGCCCAGTTCGGCGCACTTGTCCACGTTTTCAAGGAACAGGTTGCAATGGCGGATGGCCTGGTAGTAACGCACGAAGAAATAGAGGTTGTAGCCCGTATAGCCGTAGTAGTTGTCGGGGCTCATCTTCCCCTCGGCGATATTGCGCACGTGCGATTCGAGAATGTAGGCCGATTCGTCGGTGCACCAGAAATAGGGAATCTGGCCGCTGTAATGCATCTCCTGCACCATGAAATCGTCGCTGTAAATGCGGTTGTACCACTTGGTGGTCTCGATCTTGGACGAGAAGATCTTGTCCATCGAGTTCAGGTCTTCGGGATCCTGATCCAGATAGTCGGCGCAGCCGGTAAACAAAAGGAGCGACGCGAGCATTAAATATACGATATTCTTTTTCATTCTTTAGGCTGTATTAGAAGGTTAAATTCACACCGACGAAAACCTGGCGCTGCATGGGATAGGCATCGGCACCCGTCTCGGGATCCCAGTAGTCGGAGATAAATTTGCTGACCGTAAACAGGTTCACACCCGTGGCATAGATGCGCAGCGAGCTGCACCGGAGCTTGCTGGCCCAGGCCGAGGGCAGCGTATAGCCGATCTCGACATTCTTCAGGCGCAGGTAGCCGCTGTCGCGCTGCCACCAGGTCGAAGTCTTGTAGTTGTTGGCATCGGCGCCGTAGGAGAGACGGGGCGAGAAGGCGTGCGGATCGGGGTTGTCCACCGTCCAGCGATCCTTGAACATGGTCATCACGTTACCCATGAACTTCGGGCCGCGATCTGCCTGGAACGGGTAGAAATACCAGCCGCCGCTCAGGTAGGAGGAACGGTTGGTTCCGCCCTGGAAGAGGAACGAGAAGTCGAAGCCCTTGTAGTTGAGCGACGCACCGAAACCGTAGACGATCTCCGGCATCGCGGGGTTGCCGATCCACGTCATGTCGGCCTCGGTGATCTTGCCGTCGTCGTTGAGGTCTTCGTAGCGGATGTCGCCGGCACGCAGCTGCTGCTTGTCCAGGCCGAACTGCGTATAGTAGTCGGGCATGTTGTCCAGCTCCTCCTGCGAGAAGAGGTGCATGGCACGGTAGCCCATGGTCAGTCCGTAACGCACGCCGCGCTGATCCTGCCACGGATAGGCATAGTACTTGCCGTCGTCGATCACCTTGTTGCGGGCAAAGGTGAAGTTTCCGCGGACGGAGACGGTGAGGTCTTTGCTGAAACGCTTGACGTATTCGGCCGAAACCTCGAAGCCGCGGTTCTCCATCAGACCCATGTTGGCGTAGTTGGTATAATCCTTGGGAAGCCCCGAAATCTCCGAGAACTGGGGTGCGAGGAAGATGTTTTCACGCCGCTCGTAGAAGAAGTCAGCATTGATTTTCAACTCGTTGAAAAACCCGGTTTCGATACCGACGTTGTATTTGGTCGACACCTCCCACGTCACGTCCTGATTGGCCATGCGACCTTCGCCGATACCGCCGGCTCCTTGGTCGAAGTTGACGCCGAGGTTGCCGTAACCGTTGGCGCCGCTGTTGATCGTAGCCAGGTAGATGAAACGCGTACTGGGAATCTGGTCGTTGCCGACCTGCCCGACCGACGCACGGATCTTGAACCACGTCAGCACCTCGCTGTTGCGCAGGAAGCTCTCCTCGGAGGCCACCCAGCCGATAGCCACGGCGGGGAATACGCCCATGCGCTTGCCCTTGGCGAAGTTCTCCGAACCGTTGAAACCGATGTTGGCCTCGATCAGGTAACGCTTGTCGTAGGCATAGGTAAGACGGCCGGCAAGGCCGAGCGAACGGTTGGGCAGCGACTTGAGGTAATCGCTCGTAGCCTCCTGCAACCGGTAATCCTTGGCGAAGCCGAGCAGCAGGCCGCCGACCTCGTGCTTTTCGCCGAACGTCCGGCTGTAATTGATCGCCGCCTCGACATACTGCGTACGGGAACCGTTGCCGGACTGTTTGTAATTCAGGTACTCCTGTTTCTGGTCGGCCTGCCACTCGGTGCGGATCAGTTCGCCGTCCTGATCGCGTCCCGTGGCCTCAAAGAAGTTGATGTTGCGCGCACGCTCCTCCACCGAATAATTCACGGCGTCGTAGGCGTAGCTCACCTTGGCCGAAAGACCCGGGGTGATGAACGAGAAATCCTGATTGATCGTCAGGTTGGCGCGAAGCGTATTGCCGGTGGTCTTCTTCCAACCGCGCTGCGTGAGCATGTTATAGGGGTTGTTCAGGCCGTCGCGGCCGGCCAGCTCGCCGTCCTTGAAGCGGACGGGGAAAGCGTTCGGCGCCGCGTTGATGATGTCGCGGTAGATGGCTGCAGACCCCTCGACGGGCTCCATGTTCTCGGTCACGTTGCCCTGCACGCCGAGGTTCACCACCGTGGTCTTGGTGATGTCCATGTCGACGTTGGAGCGGAAGTTATAGCGCTTGTAGTTGACATTCTCGCCGTAACGGCCGATCTTGTCGCTCACCCATGAATATTCGCCGGGTTTGACAGCATACTGCCCCTCTTGGTTGTAGAAGGAGAGGGCCGTGAAGTAGCGGGCGAACTTGCCGCCGCCCGAGATGTTGGCGCTCACCTTCTCGGAAAGAGACACCTTTTTCATAAGGAGCTTCTGCCAGTCGACATCGGGATAGACCTCGGGGTCGGTCTGCATGCGCATGGCCTTGATCTCGTCGGCGCCGTATTTCAGTGCCGCCGAGGCATTCACGGCATCCACCGCCTCGTTGAACATTTCGGAGCGGGTAGCGGCGTCGACGAACGACAGGCGTTTGCTGGCGAACGAGAAGCCCTGCTCGTAACGCAGGTCGATCCGGGCCGGGCCGTCGAAACCGCGGCGCGTGTTGACAAGGATAACGCCGTTGGCACCGCGTACGCCGTATACGGCCGTGGCGCTGGCGTCTTTCAGGACGCTGAACGACTCGATCTCCAGCGGGTCGACATCGTTGAGCGGACGCTCGATGCCGTCGACCAGGATCAGCGGATCGGGGCTGCCCGTAAAGGTGGCGATACCGCGGATCCAGAACTGGGCGTCGTCTTTGCCCGGCTCGCCCGAGGTTTGCAGTGCGACGACGCCCGCCAGGTTACCGGCCAGCGTCTGGCTCAGCGACCGCACGGGGACACGCAGTTCCTCGGGCCGGATCGTGGAGATGGCCCCCACGACCGATTCGCGTTTCTGGGTACCGTAGCCCACGGAGACAATTTCGACGCTCTCCATGCCGATGGCCTCGGGCTTGAGCGTGATCGTCACCGACCCGGCGCCTTTGGACGACACCTGTTGCGCCTCGTAACCGACATACGACACGACGAGCGTGACGTTGCGGTCGGTATTCTTCAGGTTGAAGGTACCGTCGACATTGGTCGCCGTGGCGATCGTGGTACCTTTGACCATGACCGTCGCACCGATGACCGGCGCACCGGTCTCATCGAGCACACGTCCGGAGATGCCGGTGGTCTGCGCCCACAGCAACGACGCAGAGAACACGGCTGTCACAAGTAATAGTGCTTTCCGGGAAAAACGGTTAGTAGAAAAACTCATACACACTAATTTTAAGGTTAAAAAATAGGTTTGGTTGGTATCCCGGGGGACGCCCCGCAGAAGGGCTGTCCCGCTAATAGCGAATTTAGGACGGGGTATCGGGATAAAAGTCCGCAGGACACAACCAGGGGTCTGGAGCTACGATTTTTGCCTATTATGTACGATTTTATCCCGGAATTTTTTGCAGGATACGCACGGAGCATCGTAAAAAAAGGTGCGGAAGGCATCCCGTCCGGGCGGCGGGAGGGACAAAAAAGCCGCACCACGGAAAACGGTGCGAAACCGGCTGCCGGAAATTCCCGGCAGGGCAGCGAAAAACGGGCGGAGCGGAAGAAGCGTTCCGCTCCGCCCGCTGCGGTATTATTCGTCCCCGACGGTCAGGCGGCCAACGGAGCGGCCATCGCTACCCCATCGGCGTGTCCTGCGGGCGACAGCCGGGAAAAGATTGCACGGCTGCCGGGAACTATACAGGGATAACAGAAGAGCGAGTGTGTGGAGGAAGAGGGCAACCGAAGGTTCCCGGAAACAGCCGGGAATAACCGGAGCGCAAGCGAGGAGTACCGGAAGCGAACGGGGATAACAGGGGACAGACGAGGGCTACCGGAATAGACCGGGCAACAACCGGGCAGGGACTACCGCGGCAGCAGCCTGTCGATGAACAGCACGCCGTCCAGATGGTCGACCTCGTGCTGGAAAATGACGGCCGTGAACCCTTCGACCGTATCGGCGGCCATGCGCAGGGACTCCTCGTCCAGGTACCGGACGACGATCCTCTCCGAACGCAGGACACTGCCCGAGACACCGGGGATGGAAAGGCACCCTTCGGAACCCGGAAGCCGGGTCTGGGAATACCAGACGATTTCGGGGTTGACATAGAAGCAGAACGGCTCACCGGGTTTGTCGAAACGCTGCACGGCGATCAGCCTGCGTGACACCCCGACCTGGGGCGCGGCGATCCCCACGCCCCGGTCGGTCGTGTCGCACACCGTAGCCAGCATCCCCTCCTTGAGCATCCGGAAATGGGCGGACTGCAACTCCTCGCGCCCCAGCGGGACAGCCTTGCGGCGCAGGAACAGCGAATCGCCGGGGTCGGCGACCGTCCACAGGCGCATGATGTGCCCCTGCTGCGAGGCGATCACGCCGCATTCGGCATCGGTAAAGCCCCGCAGGGCACTGCATGAGGCCGCAAGGCACAGGCACACGATAAGCAGATTCTTCATGGAAGGTATGTTATGGCAGATCAAAGGTAGCGAAAAATGCAGTACGGCGGAAATTCCGCCGCACCGATATTCTACCGTGCAGTAGCGTATCACGGCATTTTATCCTATATTTGCCGTATGAACGAAAAATTACTGTTCCGGCGCGCCCGCCCCGCCGACACGGAGCGCATCATGGAGATCATCCGGCAGGCGCAGGCGCAGATGCGGGCACTGGGAAGCCTGCAATGGCAGGACGGCTACCCGGCAACGGCCGATATCGGACACGATATCGCCTGCGGCTACGGATGGGTCTTCGAGAAACCGGAGGCGGGAAAGAGCACGGATGCACGGGGAACCGACGGCACGGGGGCTGCGGGGTTCCGGGCTGTAACGGCTGCCGCGGGGAAAACAACGGGCACGGAGGCGGCCGGCAAAACAGGAGTATCCGGCGCTGACGAAACGGCAGCGGCGGCGGAAGAGGCGGAAAAAGCGGGAGAAGCGGGAGGACGAGGAGAAACAGAGCCTGCAAAAGCGGCCGCGGCACAGGGCAACGTCATCGCCTACGGGGCCGTGGTTTTCGACGGGGAACCCGCTTACGACGCCATCGAAGGGGCATGGCTCACCGACGGAGAGTATGTCGTACTGCACCGCATGGCGGTGGCCGACGGTGAGAAAGGCCGCGGGGTGGCGACGGAGTTTATGCGGCGCGTCGAAGCGATGGCGCACGGGCGCGGCACGGGCAGTATGCGCGTCGACACCAATTTCGACAACCGTTACATGCTGCGCATGCTCGGACGGCTGGGGTTCGTCTATTGCGGCAAGGTACGCTACCGGAGCGGCGAACGGCTGGCATTCGAGAAACCCCTCGGGACATGAGGGCATAAAACGAGGGAACCGGCCATACGGCCGGTTCCCTCTTCAGGATGAGTGCGTCACTATACCCTGTAACAACTCCCCGGGAGAAATATCATAATAATCACATAGGTCAGCCAAGGTCGACAGCGTGATATCGGTATATCCGGCTTCGATCCGGCCGACATTCAGTCCGGTATCGAAACGCACGACTTCCTGAGTCAGGTTTAGCCTCCGTCTGGCCTTGGCCAGCCTGTCTGCAACCTGCCCGACAAAAAAGTCATTTTGCCGCTGCCTTTTCATAGTGCAAATTACCGCATTTATACCCTGATTTATAACTACAAATAAGTAGTTGACAGGATGATACCGTTTCCACTGAAGTCCTGTGACGGATAATCCGCCGATTTCAGCCCGAATGCACCACAATCGCACCGTTTCGGAATATCCCGTAACCGATGCCCCGGCCTTCACCAGGTTAAAATGTACCAAAAAATCAAGCCGTGCAAGATAACGCAGCAACCTATCGTACCTTTCGGAATCCCCACTTCCTATACAAATATACACAATAAGCGACTATTTGATCCCGGCGACGGGAATTCAAAATCCGGTTATTCGGCACAACGCAAAAAAAGCGGGCTGCGTCGTGCAACCCGCCTTGCCGGTGCGGCAATCCCGCCCGGGAAGGAATGTTATTGCTCCTCCTGGTAATAGACCTTGTAAAATTTGCCCTTCTCGTCCTCGCCCTGCTCCAGCAGATTGCGGTTGCCGTGGACATAGATATGGAAATTGCGGTCGAGCTTGATGACGCTCTTATAGGCGCGCGCCTGTTTCCTGACGGCGGAATCGGAAATGGCGAACTCATCCTCGATACGGATCTCGCGCTCCTGCTCGTACTCCTGTTTGTAGCGAGAGAAGCTCTCCATGACCTCGGGCTGGCGGATCACCTTTTCGGAAAAGTCGTCGAGCGAAAAACAGTCCTGCTCCCGGAAGTATTTCATCGTCTCGTTGAGCATCTCGGCCTGGTCGGCCTTCGACACGTCGAACTCCGAGGGAAGGTGCCCGGTCACGTATTTCTTGCACATGGCCAGGACGTTGTGCGTGTTGTGGTAGTTGTCCTGCCGCGGGCGGACATGCAGGAAATCGTCGATCCAGTAACGCGCTTCCGCCCGGTTGGTGTTGTCCACGACGCAGACGGCGAAGCCTTCTTCGCGCTCGGTATCGAACACGAGGCACCCTTTGTCCAGTTTGTCGACGTTGATTCCCTGGCAGGAGGAGATATGCAGCTGCCCGTCCTGCTCCCCGACATCAAGGAACGTATCGCGGGTCTCGGACTTGAAAAGCCCGACGGCATCGACCGCCTCGCCCCCGAAACGGCAGCCGGTGAAATAGACGACGTAAAATTCGCCGCCCTTGATCTGCGGGTGTGTGCCCGTCTCGTAAAGGTGCCGGGCAAGGCCCACGGAGTTGTCGTAGAACGTCTCCCGGTCGTCGAACACCTTGCAGACGAAATTATAGACCTCGTTGCAAGCCAGGTCGGTTTCGTGGTGGAGGTTGTAGTACTCCTCGGATTTGAAACCTCCGGCGAAATAGGCGGTCAGGGTCTGCATCAGGCCGGTGTCGCCGACCTGGCCGGACAATGCGGGGGCGACGAGCAGGGGCTCGTCCTTGGCCTTGTTCCCGACGATATGCACGGCCAGCGCCGCGATCCGGGTATCTTCCGTATATAACATGGCTGTGAACGGTTATTCGTAAAACGCGGGACAAAGGTGGCAAAATTTTCAGCCCCGGCCAAGGAATACGGCCGTTATTTCCCGTGGCAGGCCGTTTGCACTCCCGATAATTTGCCTATTTTTGCAGGACGACAAATACCTGAAACCATGGAAAACAGAATCACTTCGCTGTTCGGCATACGCTACCCCATCGTCGCGGGCGGCATGATCTGGTGCAGCGGCTGGCGGCTGGCCGCAGCCGTAAGCGAAGCAGGCGGACTGGGGCTGATCGGCTCCGGCTCGATGACGCCCGACCTGCTGCGCGAGCATATCCGCAAATGCCGCGCGGCGACCTGTAAACCGTTCGGCGTGAACGTCCCGCTGATGTACCGCTACGCAGAAGAGATCATGGGCGTCATCATGGAGGAACGCGTACCCGCAGTGTTTACCTCGGCGGGCAGCCCGAAAACATGGACGGCCCGCCTGCACGAAGCGGGATGCAAGGTGGCGCACGTGATTTCGAGCACAAAGTTCGCCCTGAAAAGCCAGCAGGCAGGGGTCGATGCCGTGGTAGCAGAGGGCTTCGAGGCCGGCGGCCACAACGGACGCGAGGAGACCACGACGATGGTGCTCGTACCCCGGGTGCGGCAGGCCGTGGCGATACCGCTGATCGCCGCAGGCGGCATCGCCACCGGGCGCGGTATGCTGGCGGCGTTCGCGCTGGGAGCCGAGGGCATCCAGATGGGAACGCGGTTCGCGCTTTCGGAGGAGAGTTCCGCCAGCGACGCATTCAAGAAACTCTGTATCGGACTGCAGGAGGGCGACACGATGCTCGCGCTGAAGAAACTCAGTCCGACACGCCTGATCCGCAACGACTTTTTCCGTGCGGTCGAGGAGGCGGAGAACAGGGGTGCGACGGCCGAAGAGTTACAGCAGCTGCTTGGACGCGGACGCTCGAAACGGGGCATCTTCGAAGGCGACCTGACGGACGGCGAACTGGAAATCGGGCAGGCAGCCTCGCTGATCCGCGAGCTGCCGACGGCGGGACAAATCGTCCGCGAAACCATTGCGGAATACGAGGCCGGGCTGCAGGGACTTGTAAGGCAAGCCGGGCAGGGAGCAGCCCTTGCGGCCGATGAGCAAGGGTACGCCCGGTAATCCGGTGGGTTCCCGCCGGACCGGGTTTCAGAACCGGCATCCAGACTCCGAATGCCCCGTAAGTGAGGTCGAATGAAAATGGTTTATTATCGGTCCAGCCCTCCGGAATCGGGGCAGCCAAGGATGGAAATGGCAAGTCCCGGCAATATTTTCAATCAGACCCTGTCCGACAAGACTCGGCAGGCAGGAGTACAGGACATTTGTATGTGCCCAGGATCAGCCTGGAAGTGTAATAATGCGCAAAAATTCGGAGAATATTTTGCACGTTTGGAAATTTTGTTTACCTTTGCACCACGATAATACGGGAAAGAAGTGCTTCCGACCGCAATTATCGGGATGGTGCCATAGCTCAGTTGGTAGAGCAAAGGACTGAAAATCCTTGTGTCCCCGGTTCGATTCCTGGTGGTACCACAAAAGAAACAGAAACCCTTGATTCCGTTTGGAATCAAGGGTTTCTGTTTCTCCCAGGGCAAAACAAGCGATGTTTCGGTGCCTATTTTCAAGTAAAACCCGCACAAGTCCGCAACATGGGAAATGCCTTCTGCGAATTGCAGAAGGCATTTCCAGAAAGTTTTACAGAAAAACCGGGTCGTCAGAACAGCAGCGGGCCGGCGGCGCGGGAAGAGGCCTTCATGACCGTGGCTCCGCCCTTGACCGACACGGGTATCGAAGCGCGCGTATAGACGCTCACTTCGCCCACCGAAGGATCGCTCACCAGCGTGAGCGTATTGCCCGACTCATCGAACGACACTTCGTAAGAGCTGCCCCAGGGCGTATTGTCGCTGTATTTACCCGAAAGCATCTTGTTGCCGATCAGGTAGGAACCCGTGTATTTCTGGTATCCGACCTGCTCGATCTGCTGGTAGATTTCGAAGGTCTTATCCGAAGCGAACGACACGTAAGCATCGAATACGCCGGGGGCTGCCCCGTTCCACGAAACGAGGTGCCATTCGCCCACGAGCTGCTTGGCCAGCGGCGAAGCGTCGTCGCCTTTCGACGAAGAGCCGCAGCCGGCGAACATGCACAAACCGAGCACGGCGAATAAGGTATAAAGAGTTTTTCTCATGATCTTATCGTTTATTATAACCAACCTCCGTTCGCATTTTCCGTCGCGCGGGCGATGACGGCGAATTCCTTGGTGATCTCCTGACCGCCCATCGAACTGCCGCCGCCCACACTCCCGCCGCCGGCAATAGCCGTGACGGAGATCTTGGCGACACCGGGTTTGGTGCAGTGGATCATCAGTTTGCCGTAGGAGATCGAAGGAGCCTCGGTGATGCCGAGCTTATCCATATTCTCCCGCGTCATCTCGACCCGCAGATAGGTCAGGTTCGAAGCCGAGCCGCCGAAATATTTGGTCAGGGCCACGAGCTGCTTGGTGCCGACCTTGGCCCGCAGGCAGGGTGTCCCTTCGACCTGCATGAGCAGCTGGTACGCGTCGATCGACCCGGTACCCATCTTCTTGCGGTAGTCGGCCAGTACAAGGCCGGTTTTCGAACCATCGAGATAGGTTTCCATATCATTCACCGAGGTGAGGATCATGGTCTTGAATTCGTCGAGCGTGAATTTCTTTCCCTTTTCCAGCGCATAGGAGAGCCCGAGCGCCGCGACGCCCGAAACGTGCGGGCAGGCCATCGACGTACCCTGCATGAAGCCGTAATCGGCACCGTTGTATTCCGACAACTCGGAAGGAACCGTCGACAGGACTTCGGCGTAGGTCTTGGCCGCATCGGCACTGATCTTATAGTCGCCGCCGGGAGCCGAGATATTGCAGCCCGGGCCGTAATTGGTGTAATAGGCCGGCAGGTAATCGGGCGAGAAGGAGGTCACGGAGATATAATCGTGGTAAGCCCCCGGGTAGCCCGACATGGCAGTAGCATCGTTGCCGGCGGCAAAGATGACCACGCCGCCGTCGACGGCATCGCAGTTCTGAGATTCGATGAAATACTTGATGGCATTGTACTGCACGCCCGAGCCGCGTTCATAGGCGCTGTCCGAAGTATAGGTTCCGGCCTTGCTTCCGAACGAACACTGGATGATCGCAGCTCCGTTGTCAGCGGCATACTTGATGGCTTCGGCGGAAGTGGTGATAGCCCCCGAGGTGGCGTCGTTGCCCGAGAATATCTGGCACGACATGAGTTTCACCCCGTCGTTGCGCCCCGTGCCGCCAGCCACGCCGCAAACACCGACGCCGTTGTTATTGACGGCGGCCACCGTACCGGCCACATGTGTCCCGTGCCCCGAATCGCCTTTGTTCTCGCCGCCGACCCAGACCTCGCGATCCCAGGAGACGGCACCGCGCGTGACGAAGTTATACCCGTAAATATCGTCGATATAGCCGTTCCCGTCGTCGTCGGCACCCGTAGCCCCGTTTTTCTCCTGCGTATTGATCCACATGTTCGCCGCAAGGTCGGGGTGCGTATATTTCACGCCCTGATCCACGATGGCGACCACCACGCCGGGGTTACCGGCCGTGATCGCCCAGGCATCCTGGGCGTTGATGTCGGCCCCGGCGCGGGACGTCGAGGCAACGGTCTTGTCGCCGTTGTTGTTGTAGTGCCACTGGCGGGAAAGCTGCGGATCGTTGAACCGCCCCGCGGCTGCGGCGCGGGTGGCAGCCATATCGGCAGCCGTCAGCGGTCGGCGCGGCCCTACCGAGGTCACATAAAGCTTCGTGTTGAACTCGACATTCCGGACTTCGGCCACGGCGGCCAGTTTCAGGGCGGCGGCTTCGAGGTCGGCCTGCTCGTCGAAAGTCACGACATACCATTTGTGCAGGCCTGCGGCACGCGTACGCTCCTCATGGCGGGGTGTGTAGGGGAATACACGGCGCAGGGAGGTGATTTCAAGCCCCTGCAACACTTCGTCGACCGGGGCAATGCCCGAACGGGTCAGTACTGCAGCGTCCCCGGCATCGCCGCGCGTTGCGGCGAAGGAAGCCGCCGTAGCCTCGATGGTCGGCACGGCAGCATCGTCGAAACAAACGATCAGCGACCCCTGCTTGGCATCGTAAGGCGTGTTGATCAGCTTCGCGGCGGCTGCGGTATTCGCAGAAGAATTCCCGCCGTCGGCACCATCCATCGCCGGATCGGCGGTACACGCCGCCAGCAACAGCACGGCGAAAAGTAGGATTTTTTTATCAGCCATAGTCTATCGGTTTTTAGAGGGCGGAGCCGACCCCTCAGAGCCGGCTCCTCCCGATAATTATTCCAACATTGCCGGAATCGGTTACTTCAAGGATACCTTCTTGCCGATCATCACGATCGCCCCCGGAGCCTGGGGCATACTGCCCTCGCTGAAGGTCGCGACCGCATCGGCCACGCCCAGGTCGGGCTGCATACCGTAACCGCCGAATGTTGCACGGTTGACAGGTTTGCCGGTCTGCTCGCTCCAAAGTACCTGAATCAATTCGGGCCCGCGCAGTTCGACGAAATTGTTGGCCGGCCGTACCTCAAGCTCCCGGGCAACAGCCGCGGCAGTTACCGCATTGGGGTCGTTTGCGGGATTTATCAGCATCAGGTAGTCGAACTGTACCAGATCGGCAGCCAAATTCGTGAATTTGCCCGTGGTTGGATCATAATTGCCGAAACCACCCCAATAGATACCTTTGAAGGTGTAGCCCTGCGTCACATAATTCGGGTTCGGAACGAATGCAAGGATTCCGTCATCGACATAGCCTGCATAGAGACAACCCTGGCTGCCATTTATTCCCGTGGGATTCTCTTCGTAGGTGAACATGTTGCCGACATGATAGGTCTTGAACATACCGATGTGGCAGGTCGGCATCGGGCTGACCAGTCCGTTGTACTTTGCCAGGAACGTGTCGTCTTTCGTATCCAGATTCGAAGCAAGGTAGGACGAAAGTCCCTTGACTTTGACGTAATTAGGATCGTCAGCATTCTCACTGAACGTGACCTTGCCGAGGTATTGGCGGTTGGTGGCATCATTTTCGTCGAATGCATCCACGGCATAGTAATTCCACGTCGTATTGAAGAGATCGTCTTTGCTCACCTCACCCTTGACGTCGTCGAATTTATACTTCTGCTGCATGGGGTCTTCCTTACCGGCGGTAGTCTGCTCGACGGCATAGACCTTGGAGAAATACCCGTTGAAAGCCGACACCAGGAGCGTATAGCTCGTACCGCTGTTCAGGCCGACGAGGAACGGAACCAAAGACTCTTTGCCGTTGATCTTCGCGAGCTCTTCTTCCGTGAACGCATCGCCCGAGGATTTGGCAACCTGTCCCAACTGTGCCGTGCTCAGGCCTGCCAGGTCGGAAGTCTTGAACAAACCCCAATAACCCGACTGGATATTCTGTCCGAACAGGATCGCCTTGATCGAATTCTCGGGGGTATAGCCCAACGCCTCTTTTTCCCAGGAAAGTTCGGTTCTTACCGAAAGGATAACCGCATTCTGGGACTCCTCACCCGACTTGACGTACCCGAACGAGAGGAACGAACGCCCTACCAGTTCGCCGGCCGTGTTGTACATATTGCCGACGACCGAATAAACGCCCGTATCGTCGAACGAAGCGGAAACCGTGCCGGAAGCCGTGATTTCGGTGGAAGGGGTCTCACCCGATTCGATCTCGCCCGAACGGACGTCGGCCAACGCGTCGCTCATCGAGCCGTTGAAGAACGCGTATTTCACCTTGGCCACGTCCGCACCGAACTTGAAGCCGACCTTGACCACACCGGCCGCAGGCTCGGTGTTCGTCAGTGCGAGCGTATAGTCGTATGCCTTGGCACCCGGAAGCATGATCCGTTGCAGACCGCTGCCGTTGGCGCCGTACCACCCGCCGGAGACCGTGAAGTTCACCATGATGCCGGTGGCCGGGAAGGTAATGATACCGTCCTTGAGCGTACCGTAGAGGCTGGCCGACTCGCTCACGGAGGAGAAGTTGGCATTGACCTTCGAAGCAATTTCGATCTCGCCGTCACCTCCGAGCGTCACGCCCGTCGTCTGGTAAGGGATCCACACGGCATCGGGGTTGGTGGCGTCGATAATGATATTGGGTTCGGTGCAAGCCTGTGCGGTTCCGTTAAAGAGGGCCCGGATCAAATCCTGCGTAAAGGGATTCATGCGGTAGTAACCGGGTTTGTCGGCCCGCTCGTAAATCTCCACGTCGACCTCGGCGTTGGGGTTGGCGGTATTGAACAGCGTCGAAATGATGTCGTCGCGCCACTTGCCCTTGGTCTCGCCGCCTTTGCCCGTCAGTTTGTTCCACTTCACGCGGGTCACGCTGAAGGCGAAGCCCGTGGCTTTTTCACCATAGACGGAGGCGTACTTCTTGTCCTCGATATTGACCTCGCATTTATAGGTGGTACCGATTTCGGCCTGCGGGAACTGAATGCTGAAGGTCGTCTCCTCCTGCCCGTCGGCAAATTCGATCTGCGAGGGAACGAAGATTCCCTCCTCACTCGACGTTACGGCCACGGGAACTACGATCGCACCCTCGCTCTTCAGGCGGCGTACGGTGAACGTCATCTCGGTCGGAGCCGCGGGGTCGAGTTCCTTGGAACCTATATTCTCCTGCGTAGGGAAATAGACGCTGTAACAATCGGGATCTTCGGGTTCCCCGGGGTTGAAGTTCTCGTCGTCGTTACACCCCACGAAGAGGAACGCCGCCAGGAACACATATAATAAACTCTTGAGTGTTTTCATATTTTGTCGATGTTATCCGGTTCAAAACTTATTTAACTACGCATCCGTCGGTCAAACCAGCTCCGCTGCCGTTAACAGGGAACGTACCCTCGTTGTTGTTATCCTTGACAGGGTCGATAGCCGCATTGGCGTTGGTCTCCCCGGTGGGGATACGCATCAGCAGGATACCGTCCGTCGCCGCGATGTTGAACGCCCAGGCATCGGGGAAGTCCGACTTGCCGTCCGTCGTGCACCGCACGAGGTTCTTCTTCAGACGCATGATGTCGGTATAGGCATGGCCCTCGCCCCACAACTCGACGCGGCGCTGCCACCAGATCTCGCTCTGGAAAGCCTCGGGAGTCGTGGCGGCGCACGAATACGAAGGATCGCGGTAGGTCTTGACCCAATTCTCGAGCAGGGACTTGCCGCCGCCGAGGTTGCCGCCCATGGCCATGGCCTCGGCCTGGATGAGAAGCATCTCCTCGGCACGCATGATACACCAGTCGCCCGCGTTGATGTCCGTACCGCACTTATTTTCATAAGGCGCGAACTTCACGTTGGTATAGGGCTGGAAGGCACGCTTGACATTGGGAATCGCCAGCGAGCTGATGGCCGAGCCGGTCACGCCGTCCCAGTCCATGTGGTCGAGCAGCGGCGATTCGAGGCTGGCGTTGATCCACCATCCCTTGCGCACGTCCGTATCGGGGATCATGTTGTAAAGCAGCGAATTGATACGCTTATACAAACCCTGGCTGGTGGTATAACCGCGGGCAAAGGAGCAGAGGTGTCCGCCCCAGGTGATATTGCGGTAGTTGGCGGGGGTGTCGGCAGCCTTGTAGATGCCGGCCCAGATCCACGACGGGGAGTTGGCACTGTTGAAACCGGGAGCCGACACGTCGTCCTTGGAGAGGAACGTGTAGCCGCTCAGGGCAGCTTCGGCATCGGTGGCAGCTTCGCCCCAGTTGTTCATCACCAGGTTCACGCGGGCACGCATTCCGTAAGCCACGTTCCGGTCGGCGGCGGCCTTGCTCGTGCGCTGGAAACCCTCGAGGTCGGCGATGGCCTGCGTCAGATCGTCGTAGATCAGCTTGTAGATCTCGGCATTGGTGGCACGGGGGTTCGCACCGGCACGCTCGGCCGGCATGTCCCACGTCACGATGGGTACCGTCGGTTTGTCCTCGTTGCCCTTGTAGGTGAACTGGAAACGCTGCGCCAGCGTGAAGTTGGCGAACGCACGCGCCACCAGAGCCTGGCCGCGATAGTGGATAAGCGTCTGGTTTTCGGTATCCGCAGGGATCGTAGCCAGGATGTCGTTGGCCTGCTTGTTCAGCTTGTAGCAGAAATTCCAGGTGAACATGGGCACGGCATAGTTGGCGTTGCGATCCGAATACTCGAACGCAACCGAAAACCACTCGTAGTCGCTGTTGTCCGATACCATGTCGGCACCGTTGCCGTCGGTGGCGATACATACGGCAGGATAGCTGAAGTCGTTGTGGAAAGGCGTGGCGCTACCTCCGGCCCAGTTGGGCAGGAGCTTCGTGAAGATCGAAGACAGGGTGTTGATATCCGCCTGCAGACGTTCGGGGTTGTCCTCCACGACCTCCTTTTTCTGATCCTCGGTCACAATACCGCTCTCGGGGAACGTATCGAGGTCGGAGCAGGAGACCATAACCGCCGTCCCCAGGGCAAATACCCATATTTTATTGATTGCTTTCATATACACGTTGTTATTTGATTGTGCCAAAATTAGAACGTCAGGTTAATACCGCCCGAAATGGTACGCAGGGCCGAATAGGAGGTGTTGTCCGCAGTACCCGTACCGCCGAATACGATGCGGGGGTCGAGACCTTCGCGGGCGGAGAAGACGGCGAGGTTGTCACCCGAGAAATAGATGCGGATGCTGCCCAGGCCGATCTTGTTCGACCACTTCTTGGGAAGGGTATAGCCTACCGTCACATTGTTGACCGAAAGGTAGTCGGAGCTTACGAGGAAGCGCGACGAATATTTCTGGTTCGAATCGTCGGACGAGTTCAGGCGCGGGACATTCGTGTTGGGGTTCTCGGGCGTCCAGGCCTTGAGGGCATCCTTGTGGAAGTTCATACCCAGGTTATCGCCGTAGTGCATCAATTCGTGGTAGGTGTTGTCGTAGAGTTTGCCACCGAGCTGGTAAGCGAACTGTGCCGAGATATCCACGCCGTAGAAGCTCAGCGAAGTGGCGAAGCCGCCGCTCACCTTGGCCAGCGTGCTGCCCTGGCGGGCCTGGCGGGCGTTGTCGTAAACATCCGTGGTCGAATAATCGCCGTTGTCGGGGTCTACGTACCAGAGCGACTTACCGGTGTTGGGATCGACACCCGCATAGGTCTTCAGGTAGGAGTCGTACATCGAGCCGCCCACCTCGCGGATCGCCATCGAGTAAACCAGTCCCGTCTCGGGCACGTCGCCGTCGAGCGAGAGGATCTTGTTCTTGTAGTGCGTCATATTGAGATCCAGATCCCACGAGAAATTCTTATAGCGCAGCAACCCGGCGGACAGCTGGATCTCGACACCGGCGTTGCGCATCGAACCCACGTTGATAGGCTGCCGCGAGTAACCCAGCGAAGGAGGTACGGGTTTGTAGTAGAGCATGTCCGAGGTCTTGCGCGAGAAATACTCGACGCTACCGCTCAGGCGGTCGTCCCAAAGGCCGAACTCGACACCCACGTTGAGCGAGTGCGAGGACTCCCACGTAATGTTCTTATTACCCTTGTAGTTGAGCGTCAACGAGAAATCGCCGTCGACACGGCCTACCGAATACTGATCCTGGTAGGGATAGTAGTTGCTGTAACCGCTGGGATCGAGCAGGTCGTCGTTACCCTGGATACCATACGAAGCCTTCAGTTTCAGCATGTTGAGCCACTTCACATCCTTCAGGAAGTTCTCCTTGGTCAGCAGCCATGCACCACCCACGGAACCGAAGTTACCCCAGCGGTGGTCGGGATGGAAGCGCGACGAAGCATCGCGGCGGTAGGATGCCGAGAAGAAATACTTGCCGTCGTAGTCGTACTGCACACGCGAGAGAATACCCATTGTAAAATAGGTATCGGTGTAGGACGAAACCTGCGGGGTCTCATAGATCGTGTTGTCCAGCTCCCCTACATTGGGATTGTAAAGGTCGGTGTTGCTGCCCGAGAGGTACTGCATCTTCAGCGAATAGTTCTCGAAGCCGACCAGCACGTCGAAGTTGTGCTTCTGGGCGAACGTTCTCTTGTACGAAGCCAGGTACTGCTGGTTGACGCCGAACGTACGCGACTGCGCAACGGAGACCGAACCTTTGCCGATATAGGAACCGTAGTAGGAGTTATAAAGGTGGTTCGCACGGCGGTTGATGGCGCTGGCACTGATGTTGGCCGTGACGTTCAGCCCCTCGACGGGCGTCACGGTCGCAAACCAGTTGCCGTTGATCGCATCAGTATAGGTGCGGTGGCGATCCAGGTCGATCGAGATCATGGGGTTGGCACCGCCCGAGAACGAGCGTATCTGGTTGGTATTCACACCCGAGTCGTAGATCTTATTGCCGTGTTCGTCGTACATGATCTTCTTATCGGCATCGCGCACATACATCGGGTAGATCGGGGCAATCATGTTGGCCAGGTAGAACAGGTTGCCCGACGAACCCCAGTCGGTCTGCCCCGTAGGGGAGTTGGTAATAGCGTGCGAGAAACCGATATTGCCACCGACCTTCAGCCACTTCTTGGCCTGGTAATCGGCCTTCATACGGGTCGAATAACGGGTGAAGCCCGAATTCTTGATGATGCCCGAATCGTCGAGGTAACCGGCCGAGAGGTAGTAGTTGAGGCGTTCCGAAGCACCCGCGACGGAGACGTTGTACTCCTGGCGCAGGTTGCCGCTGCCGAACAGCTCGTCGTACCAATCGTCGGGGGTGTAGTAATACTGCCCGTCGGAGTAGCCCAGTTTGGCGTTGGGATTGAGTTTGCCGTTGGCACCGATCAGCGTCTGGCCTTCGGGAAGCGTGTAGACGTTGTAACCCGTACCGCCGTTCGTCGAGTCGAACAGGGCGGAGTTGGCAAACGCGCGCGAATCCGCCGCCGAGCTCCCGGCATAGAACTTACTGTTGTACAAAGCTTTGTAGCCCAGTTCGTAATACAGTCCCGGATCGGAAATCACGTCGTAATTGGGCACACCGCGGGAGTTGGTACCCCACTTGGCGTCGAAGGTCACGGTCGCATCCTGCGACTTGCCGCGCTTGGTGGTGACCAGCACGACGCCGTTGGCACCGCGGGCACCGTAGATGGCCGACGCGGCGGCATCCTTCAGCACCGTGATCGACTCGATATCGGCACTGTTCAGGAACGAGAGCGACCCGTCGTAAGGGGCCCCGTCCACGATATAGAGCGGAGCACTGCTCGCCGACATGGAGCCAATACCACGGATACGGATCTTGGCACTCTCACCCGGCTGTCCGTTCGACGAAACAGCCTGCACACCGGCCACGGCACCCGCCAGGGCGTTCGAAATGTTGGATACCTGGCGCTTGCCGATATCCTCGGCCTTCATCACGGAAGCAGAACCCGTAAAGGCCTCTTTTTTGGCCGTACCGTATGCTACCACGATCACGTCGTCGATCGCCTGCGTATCCTCCTTCATCACGACGTTCACACGGGTTTTTCCGGCGACAGCAATACGCTGGGGCTCATAGCCGATGAAGGTCACCAGCAGAACACCCTCCCTGGGAACAGAAATCGAGTAAGCGCCGTCAGCACTCGTCGTCGTTCCGACCGTCGTTCCGTCCACCATGACTGTGGCTCCAGCCACCGGAGCACCGGCGGCATCGGTAACTGTACCGGAAACCTGCTGGTTCTGGGCCATTGCAACGGCGCAAATCCCCAAAACGGCAATTAACGATAGTACAATTTTTCTTACCATAAGCGTTAATTTTAAATTAATTTTAAAATAAAA